>NZFJ01000012.1 GCA_002690625.1 Rickettsiales bacterium | reverse complement strand
TACAAGGTGCTATAGTAAATCCACAGTTCCCTATTATGGCTGTTGTAACTCCTAAATCTAAAGAAGGTGAAGCTGTTGGATCCCATGTAATTTGAGCATCATAATGTGTATGTATATCTATAAAACCAGGACTAAGGACTAAACCATCTGCATCATAAGTTTTTATAGCATTGCCAAGATTTTTTCCTCTATTAACTATTGTATCCCCTATAACTGCTATATCTCCATAAAAAGCATTTAGTCCTGTACCATCAACTATCTTGGCATTTTTAATTTTTAAGTCGTACATAATAGTCTTTTAAAATTTTAAAGCATTTGCAACTCTACTTTGAGGCCTTCTATTTAAATAACTACTTATAAAATTTGAAACCTCAAGTAATTTTTTTAACTCTATACCTGTTTTTATTCCCATACCATTCAACATATATAAAACATCTTCAGTAGCAACATTTCCTTTTGCTCCTTTAGCATATGGACAACCACCGAGTCCTGAAATAGATGTATCAATTGTTTGGACACCTAATTGTAAAACTGCATAAATATTTGATAGCGCTTGACCATAAGTATCATGGAAATGGGCAGCTAGCTTCTTAATGTCAATATTATTAGATACTATTTCAAATAACTTTTTTGCTTCTAAAGGAGTTCCACATCCTATTGTATCTCCTAAAGATATTTCATAACAACCTTGCTCAATCATAAAATTTGCTAATTCAGCAGTTTTTTCATAACTTACTTTACCTTCATAAGGGCAACCTAACACACAACTCAGATAGCCTCTAATTCTAATTTTATTTTTTTTTGCCTCTTTAATTACTTCTTCTATTCTTTTTAAAGAATCTTTTATAGAGCAATTAGTATTTTTTATTGAAAACTCTTCAGAAGCAGTAGCAAAAACACATACAGTATCTACTTTTTTTTCTATAGCCATTTTAATACCTTTTAAGTTAGGCGTTAACATAGGAAATGAGGTTTCTTTAGTTTTTTTTATTTGATCTACTATAAAAGCACTATCAGCCATTTGAGGCACCCATTTGGGAGAAACAAAGGAACCAATTTCAATATTTTTAAAACGACAATCAATAAGTTTATTAATAAAATCAACTTTTATATTAGCAGGTATTATTTCTTTTTCATTTTGCAACCCATCTCTAGGACCTACTTCATATAAATTTACTATACTAGGAATTTTCATCTTGCCATTTAGGTTTGTTTTTATTTAAAAATGCTTTGATACCTTCTTGCGCTTCATCAGAAACTCTTATTCTAGCAATACTATCTGCTGCTTTATTAATTAATACATTATCAATATTATTATTATAAATATTTTGTAAATAGCTTTTGATTTCTAATTGTGCTTTAGGCCCAGCTAATAAAATCTTTTCTATAATTTTTTCTCTCTCATTTAAAAAATTTTTTTTCTCTACTGCCATACTAATTAAATTTAATGAAACAGCTAAATCAGCATTAAAAATTTCTCCAGTCAAAAATAATCTTTTTGTATTAAAAAATCCAATTGATCTTAATATATATGGACCAATCATGGCAGGAATTAGGCCTAATCTAACTTCTGAAAAACAAAATTTAGCTTCAGTATCAGCAATTGCAAAATCACAAACACTAATAATTCCTAGACCTCCACCAAAGGCATGTCCATTTATCATTGCTATAGTAGGGCAAAAAAACTCATCTAAAGTTTTAAGCATTTTAGAAAACTTTAAAGCATCTATTTTATTTTCTTCAACACTAAGTTCAATAGATTCTTTCATCCATTCTAAATCTGCTCCTGCAGAAAAAGTATTACCGGAGCCTGTAATTATAAGAACTCTACACTCTTTTTCATTGCTAACTTTCTGAAGACATAAAGTCAATTCCTCAAGCATTTTTGCATTAAGTGCATTTCTAGAATTAGGGTTATTTAAAGTAATTTCATAAACTTTATTTTTATAACTCTTTAATTTTATATAAATATAATCCACTTTAGCTACATCCTAAATATACCGAATCTACCATTTTCTCTAATTGAGTTTAGACTATAAGACAAAGCTAAAGCTAATTTTTTTCTAGTATCTACTGGATCTAATATTCCGTCATCCCATAACCTAGCAGATGCATAATAAGGAGATCCTTCATAATCGAATTGATCAATAATTTCTTTATTAAACTTTACCTTATTTATCTGTTCCCATTTTTTTCCTAGTTTTTTATATTGAGCTTCTTTGACTGAAGATAAAACTTTAGCTGCAATTTCTCCTCCCATTACAGAAATTTTTGAATTTGGCCAAGAAAATAGAAACCTTGGACTATATGCTCTTCCACACATAGCATAATTACCTGCTCCAAATGATCCACCTATTATTAGTGTGAATTTTGGAACTGTTACTGTCGAAACAGCATTTACTAGTTTAGCTCCATCTTTAGCAATACCTCTTTCTTCATAGGATTTACCTATCATAAAGCCTGCAATATTTTGCAAGAAAAAAATTGGTATTTTTCTTTGTTCACATAACTGAATAAAGTGAGTAGCCTTTAAAGATGATTCTGAAAATAATATTCCATTATTTGCAACTATTCCAATAGGAAAACCCATTAAATGAGCAAAACCTGTAACAACAGAAGTACCATAATTTGCTTTAAACTCATCCAATTCTGAATTATCAACTAACCTTGCTATTATTTCTCTAACATCATATTGTTCCTTAAGCTCAGATGGAATAATACCGTATATTTCTTTTGGATCATATTTAGGATCTATTGCCTTACTAACCTTTAGCCTTTGTTCTTTAAAGTAATTTAAATTACTCATTATTTTTTTTGTTATATTTAAAGCATCATAATCGTCCTCAGCAAAATAATCAGCTACTCCAGAAAGCCTAGTGTGCAGTTCAGCACCTCCTAGTTCTTGCTCATTAGTAATCTCTCCAGTAGCCGCCTTAACTAAATGAGGTCCGCCTAAAAAAATTGTTCCATTTTTTTTTACTATAACAGTTTCATCTGACATAGCCGGAATGTAAGCACCTCCAGCTGTACAAGAACCTAAAACTGCTGATATCTGTGGAATACCTAAAGAAGACATATTGGCCATTTCAAAAAAAATTCTGCCAAATCCCTCCTTATCAGCAAAAATACCAGTTTGTTCTCTTAAGTTTGCTCCTCCAGAATCAACTAAATGAATGCATGCAAGGTTGTTTTCTCTAGCAATTTCTAAACTTCTAAGATGTTTTTTTAAAGTAATAGGATAATAAGTTCCTCCTTTAACAGTAGCGTCGTTAGCAATTATCATACTATCTCTTCCCGAAACTTTACCTATAACTGTAATAATAGAGCCTGAAGGCGTTTCATTATTGTTTAAATCATATCCAGCTATTTGACCTACCTCAAGAGCACTATCCTTCTCATCTAACAGATACTCTATTCTTTCTCTAGGCAATACTTTACCTCTCTTAATATGACGTTTTCTTGATTCTAAGGCTCCACCTATTTTAATAACTCTAGTTTTTTTTTTTAAATCAATCACTAATTCGTTCATTCTATCAAAGTTACTTTTAAAATCTTTGCTTTTAGTGTTAATATTGGATTTTATAATCAATTTACTATTTCCAGTGCTAATGCTGTTGCTTCTCCGCCTCCAATGCAAAGGGAGGCAACTCCTCTTTTTAAATTATTTTTTTTTAATGCATTAATTAAAGTAGTTACAATTCTAGCTCCTGATGCTCCCACTGGATGACCTAATGCACAAGCTCCACCATGTATATTTAAAATATCATCAGAAACACCCAAATCTTTCATAACTGCCATAGGTACTACTGCGAAAGCTTCATTTACTTCATACAGGTCTACGTCATTTTTTTTCCATCCTGATTTTTCTAAAACTTTTTCTATAGCACCAATTGGAGCGGTAGTAAACCATTGTGGCTCATGACTATTAGTTGCATGGTTTTCTATTCTAGCTAAAGGTTTTATTCCTCTTTTATTAGCTTCAGACTCTAACATTAAAATAACTGATGATGCACCATCTGATATAGATGATGAGTTAGCAGCTGTTACTGTACCATTTTTTCTAAATGCAGGCCTTAAACTAGGTATCTTTTTAATATCTGCTCTGAATGGCTGTTCATCTTTCTTAATAAGAATTTCTTTTTTTTTATTAAGTATCGTAATAGGTACTATTTCATTATCAAAAGTTCCATCGTTATTTGCTTTTCTAGCTCTATTTAAAGAGTTAATTGCAAAACTATCTTGTTGTTCTCGGGTAAACTGATAATGTTCTGCTGTATCTTCAGCGAAACTTCCCATTAACTTTCCTTCTTGATAAGCATCTTCTAGTCCATCTAAAAACATATGATCTTTTACGTCGGAATGGCCCATTCTTAAACCCTTTCTTGCCTTTGACAAAATATATGGAGCGTTAGTCATATTTTCTAAACCACCCGCTACTACTATATCATTTTGGCCTGCTTTTATACTATCATGACCAAACATAATAGATTTCATACCTGAACCACACATTTTATTTATTGTAGTTGCTCCGCTTGTAGAAGGAATGCCTGCTCCTATTGCTGCCTGTCTAGCAGGAGCTTGTCCTAACCCTGCAGGTAAAACACAACCCATAATAATTTCATCAATATCCTCTGGATTAATTTCAATTTCATTAATATTTTTTTCAATAACTGTACTTCCTAGCTTAGTTGCTTTAACAGTTTCTAAGTTACCTTGAAAACTACCAATAGGTGTTCTTTTTGCGCTAACTATTACAACTTTATCTTTGCTCATATTCCTACTCCTTTATATTAATTTTAAAGATTTTTATTAAAAATTTCTCTACCAATTAGCATTCTTCTTATTTCATTAGTTCCTGCACCGATATCATATAATTTTGCATCTCTTAAAAGTCTTCCTGTTGGATAATCATTAATGTAGCCATTGCCTCCCAAACATTGAATTGTTTCTAAAGCCATCCAAACTGCTTTTTCAGAGGAATAAAGTAGAACGCCAGCAGCATCTTCTCTAGTTATATTTCCTTGATCACAACTTTTTGCTACATTATATACATAGGATTTACAAGCATTCATTGTAGTATACATATCAGCAATCTTGCCCTGCATTAATTGAAACGTTCCTATTGGTTTACCAAACTGTTTTCTTTCCATAATATAAGGTATTACTATATCCCAACATGATGACATAATTCCGACAGGCCCGCCACTTAGAACAGCCCTTTCATAATCAAGTCCACTCATCAAAACTTTGACTCCTTTATTTAAATCTCCAAGAATATTTTCTGCAGGAACTATACAGTTATTAAATACCAGCTCCGCTGTATTAGAACCCCTCATTCCTAATTTATCTAATTTTGGGGATACAGAAAAACCCGGAAAATTTTTTTCTATTATAAAAGCAGTAATTTTACTCTCATTACTATCAGATTTATCATTTGTTTTGGCATAAACAACGAAAGTATCAGCATTTGGTGCATTAGTAATCCACATTTTAGTACCATTCAGACAGTATTCGTCTCCTTTTTTATCAGCTTTTAATCTCATACTTACAACATCTGAACCTGAATTTGGCTCACTCATTGCTAAAGCCCCTACGTGTTCTCCTGATATAAGCTTAGGTAAAAATTTCTGCTTTTGTTTTTCGTTACCATTTAAACAGATTTGATTAACACATAAGTTTGAATGTGCTCCATATGATAACCCAACTGAAGCTGAAGCTCTGCTAATTTCTTCCATAGCTACTACATGTTCAGTATAACCTAGGCCACTTCCTCCATATTTTTCTTCAGCCGTAATACCTAGTAAACCAAGGTCTCCCATTTTTTTCCACAAATGCGAAGGAAAATCATTTTTTTTATCTATTTCATCAGCTAATGGGGCAATTTCTCCTTTACAAAAGTCTTCAATACTTTCCTTCAGTAAATTGATATCTTTACCTAAGTTAAAATCTAAACCTTTTATTGTATTGGGAATCATAGCAACATTATAATTATAAATATTATATTAACAAGTAATTTGCTAATGCTAAAAATATAACAAAACCTAATATATCAGTAATAGTAGTAAGTATTACCGTTGCAGCTACTGCAGGATCTATTTTGAAATATGATAAAATTAGAGGAATAGCTGCTCCAAATGTTCCAGCTAATATGAGATTAAAAAGCATAGCAAAAGCTATAATAGAGCCTAAAAGATAATCTTTAAACCATACTCCCGTAACTATACCTATCAGAAAGGCAAAAAAAACCCCATTATATGCCCCAACTAGTATCTCTTTCCCAAATACTCTTAGTGAGTTCGAAGACGTTAACTCTCTAGTCGCCATAGCTCTAACTGCTACAGTTAAAGTTTGTGTTCCGGCATTTCCTCCCATTGAGGCTACTATAGGCATTAATATAGCCAGAGATACTAGTTTATCTAATGTAGTTTCAAAAAATGCTATTGCTACTGATGCCAAAATAGCTGTAATTAAATTTATAGCCAACCAACCAAACCTACTTCTTGCTGTCTTAAATGCAGCTAAGTAAAGATCCCCTTCTCCTGATACACCACCTAACTTATACATATCTTCATCTGCTTTTTCTCTAATTAAATCTAATACATCATCCACTGTAATCATACCTATTAGCCTTCCTCTCATATCCACCACTGGAGCAGAAGTAAGTTCATATTGATCAAATAAAAAAGCTATATCTTGTCTTTTATCGTAAACATTAACAATCTTAGGGTTTATAGTCATAATATCGGAAATTTTCGTTTCTCTATTTTTTCGCATTGCAGTATACAAAGGCACTGTACCAATAGGAACATGGCGAGAATCAACAGCAAATAAGGCATAGAATTCATCGGGTATTCTTTTTGACATTCTCAAATAATCTACTACCTGGCCTATATTCCAAGAAATTGGAATAGAAACATAATCAGTTTGCATTATTCTACCAGCTGAGTCTTCATCATAATTTAGAGCTTTTTTTATTAGAAATTGTAGTTTTTTTGGTAAACTATTTAAAACTTTTTTTCTGAAGTTTTCTTCACAGACTTCAAGAACATAAGTTATGTCGTCTGTATCTAATTTTGATAACATATTAGTTAGATGAGAAACTTTAAATTCTTCTAAAACATCAATTAGAACTGGAACATTCATAGATGGCAGCGTATCTGGAAGTAAATCATCTTTTAGATAGTGAATTAATTTTTTTCTATCCTCGCTATTTAACATTTCTATTAAGTCTGCTGTATCAGCTGGATGTAATTCTCTACATAAAGAAATTAAATAATTCTTATGTCCATCATTTAATTCTGATACAACTTTGGAAATAAGTTCAACATTAATTCCAATAGTCCTTTCCTTTTTTTTTCCTAGTTTTATTTTTTCTTTAAAATTTTCCATTTATTTAACATATATTGATTTATAGTTTAATATAAATAAAATTTATGAAAAAAATAGATATATTAATTTCTAAAGACTTAGTTAATTATGAACAAGCTATAGAGTTTATGAAAAAAAAAGTAACCTTAGTAATTAAGGACAATGCTAATGAGCTTTTCTGGTTTTTAGAACATCCTTCTATATATACTTGTGGAAGAAGTTCCCCTCTAAATCAAAAATTTATTAAAAATGTTCCAGTATATAACTCTCAAAGAGGGGGGAAGATTACTTGGCATGGACCAGGTCAAAGAATTATTTATTTTATTATAAATATGAAAAAAAGAAATATTGATATAAGAAGCTTTGTATTCAATGCTGAAAAATTTATTATAGAATCTTTAAAAGAATTAAATATAAACTGTTATAGAAGAGAAAACTTAATAGGAATATGGACAAAAAATAAAAAAAAGGAACATGCTAAAATAGCTTCTCTTGGGCTAAGAGTTACTAGAGGAATAATATATCATGGTGTATCAATAAATGTTAATTGTGAACTTAATAATTTTTATAATATAATCCCTTGTGGTATTTTAAACTCCAAAGTCACATCTGTTAGTGAAATGATAGGTAAAATAAATAACTATAAAATAGATAATATTTTTAGAAAAAACTTAAAGATAATATTAAATAATTAATTTAATTTTATTAGTAATTGATCTGCTGATACTGAATCGTCTTCTTTAACATATAGTTTTTTTACTTGTCCAGGAAAGTCTGCTTTCAAAATATTTTCCATTTTCATAGCATCTAATATAATTAAATTATCTCCCGCTTCAACTATATCATTTTCTTTAACAAAAATTTTTGTTACCTTTCCTGGCATTGGAGATAAAAGCTCCTTAAAATTACTTTTTTTAGAATCTTTTGGTAATTTCTTATATAAATAATTAGATTTGGTAGTTAGAACAGTGAAACTAATATTTCCTCCATTATAAAAAATTTCTGTAAAACTTTCTGTAATACTAAATCTTCCAGTAAATTTATAGTTTCTAAAGTTTATATGTATAAAAGAATTAATATAATTTATTTCATAAGTAATTTTTTCTTCTACTTTATCTAATAAAAATATAACCTCTTGTCCTTGAATTGAAAGAAGTTTAAATCGAATTTCAGAAGAAGAACAATTTAACGTCCAATCTTTTGGTAAATTATTATTATTAAAACTATTTAAGTAATCAATCTTTTGACATAAGGCCATAAGTGACATAATCTCTATTTCTTTTTTATTTTTTACTTTTCCTGTATAACCTTCATTATAATTTTCAGCTATAAAATTAGTATTTATGTCTCCTTTGGCAAAAAGCGGATTCTTATATATATCCATCAAAAAATCTAGATTAGTTTCTATCCCCTTAATACTCAATTCCTGTAATGTCTTTTGCATATTTTTTATAGCATTATCTCTATTGCTTCCCTTTGATATAACTTTTGCTATAAGTGAATCATAAAAAATTGAAACTTCATCTCCAGACCTATAGCCTAAATCCACTCTAGTATTTTTATCTGGATATATAAATTCTTTAATTCTTCCAGCAGAAGGTAAAAAATTTTTCTTAGGGTTTTCAGCGCATATTCTAGATTCAAAAGCCCAACCACTAGTTTTGATAGACTGTTGATCTATTTTTAAAGCTTTATTATTAGCTATATTTATCATTTGTTCTACTAAATCTATACCAGTTACTGCTTCAGTTACTGGATGCTCTACTTGTAATCTAGTATTCATTTCTAAAAAGAAGAATTCTTTTTTATCGTTTACTACAAACTCTACTGTTCCTGCTGAAAAATATCCAACTTCCTTAGCTAGCTTAACTGCTTGTTCTCCCATTTGTTCCCTAGTTTCGTTGTCTAAAAAAGAACTAGGTGCCTCTTCAATAATTTTTTGATGTCTTCTTTGTATAGAACACTCTCTCTCTCCTAACCAAATTATATTACCATGTCTGTCTCCTAATATTTGCATTTCTATATGTCTTGGTTTTTCTATATATTTTTCTATAAATACTCTGTCATCTCCAAAAGCATTTCTTGCTTCATTTTTAGCAGCTATAACTAGCTCTTCAAAATCATCTAGGTTGTTTGCTATTCTCATACCCTTTCCACCTCCACCCGCTGAAGCCTTTATCATAACTGGAAAGCCAATATCTTTTGCGTATTTAATTCCTGTATTTATATCTTTAATTGCCTCTTCATAGCCTGGGATACAATTTACTCCAGCTTGCTTTGCAATTTTTTTTGATTCTATTTTATCTCCCATTAATTCTATTGATTTATTAGAAGGTCCAATAAAAATAATTTTTTTACCTTCTAAGGCTTTCACAAATAGAGAATTTTCTGATAAAAATCCATATCCTGGATGAACAGCATCAGTATTACTTTCAATAGCAACTTTCATAATCTTATCAATATTGAGATATGAACCTTTTAAAGGATCTTCTCCTAGTAAATATTTTTCATCACAATAATCAAGATGAAGAGAAAACTCATCATCTTTAGAAAACACACCTACAGTTTTTATTCCTAGCTTTTTACAAGATTTAGCTATTCTTATTGCAATTTCGCCTCTGTTGGCTATTAAAACTTTTTTAATCATCTTAATTTATAATGGAATATTATCGTGTTTTTTCCAAGGGTTTTTAAGTTCTTTTCCTCGTAGAACTTTAAAAGCACTTATAAGTTTAACCCTTGTAACACTAGGAGTAATTATTTCATCAACATAACCTCTAGCAGCAGCCATGTAAGGAGTTGCATACTTTTCTTCATATTTATTTATATTATTTTTTAAAGTATTTTCATCAACACCTTTATGTATTATTTTTGCGGCTCCTTCCGCTCCCATTACTGCTATTTCTGCAGAAGGCCATGCATAATTAATATCTCCTCTCAAATGTTTTGAAGACATTACATCGTAAGCTCCACCGTATGCCTTTCTAGTGATTAATGTAACCTTAGGGACTGTTGCTTCTCCATAAGCAAATAAAAGTTTAGCCCCGTGACTAATAATACCATTAAACTCTTGGTCAGTACCTGGAAGAAAACCTGGAACGTCTACTAAAGTAAGCAAAGGTATATTAAAGCAATCACAAAACCTCACAAACCTGGCAGCTTTTCTTGAGGAATTTATATCTAAACATCCAGCAAGTTCAAGTGGTTGATTTGCAACAACTCCAATTGTATATCCTTCTATTCTTATGAATCCAATTACAATATTTTTAGCAAAATCTCTTTGAACTTCAAAAAAATCTAATTCATCTGCAATATTTTTTATTAGTTCTTTTATATCATAAGCTTTGTTTTTATCTTTTGGAACTAAAGTTTCCAACGATATTATTTCACCTCTAGAATCGTCAATATATTTTTTTACTTTTTGTTCTGATGAATTAGACTCTGGTAAAAAGTCGACTAATCTTCTAATTTGTTCTAATACTATTACTTCATTTTCAAAGGAAAAGTCAGCAACTCCTGACTTTTTTGTATGTGCCTCAGCTCCACCTAAATAATCTGAGCTAACTTCCTCATGGGTTACGGTTTTTAAAACCTCTGGTCCTGTTACAAACATGTAAGAAGAGTTTTTAGACATAAATATAAAATCAGTCATCGCTGGAGAATAAACAGCCCCTCCGGCACATGGGCCTAGTATAGCAGATATTTGAGGGATAACTCCCGAGGCCAAGACATTTCTTTGAAATACATCAGCATACCCTCCTAAGGCAGCAACTCCTTCTTGAATTCTTGCTCCTCCCGAGTCATTGATACCAATTACTGGTATCTTATTTTTGATTGCCATATCTAATATTTTGCATATTTTATTAGCATGTTCTTCTCCTAAAGAACCTCCGTAAACAGTAAAATCTTGACTAAAAACTAATACTTTATTTCCGTTTATTGTACC
>NZFJ01000011.1 GCA_002690625.1 Rickettsiales bacterium | reverse complement strand
TAAATATAAAAAATTTAAATAAAAGCTTTGGTTCTGTCACAGCCGCGAAAAATATTAATTTTACAATGAAAGAAGAAGAGGTAATAGGAGTAATTGGATCTAATGGTGCTGGAAAAACTACTTTTTGTAATATGATTACTGGTTATTTAAAGGCAGATAGTGGAGAAATTCTTTATCAAGGAAATGATATAACAAAATTTAATATCCAAGAAATTAAAAATATGGGCATCCACAGATCTTTTCAAATCCCTCAAGTTTTTGAAAACTTAGGTGTTTTAGAAAATATAATAATTACTGATTTAGTTTCTAGTAAAAAACAAAATTCTTTTTTTGAAGAAGCATATACTAAACGTAACTACACTAACGCAGAAAATTTATTAAAAAAATTTTCAATAGATAAATTTAAAGATAAAACAGTTAAAGAACTTCCCCAAGGTGCTAGAAAAGTTTTAGATATTTTGATAGCAATTATAGGAAACCCTAAGGTAATATTATTAGATGAACCTACCTCGGGAATTAGTTCTGATGAGAAGAATATAGTTATGAAAAATATTTTAAAAGCTATAAAAGAGTTTAATATTTCTGTTCTTTTTATAGAGCATGATATGGATATAGTTCAAAAATTTTCCAACAGAGTAGTTGCTTTTTATAACGGAGAAATCATTGCAGATGGTAAACCTAAAGAAGTATTAAGGCAAAAAAATGTCAAGAAGTATATAGTAGGAGGTGCTTAGTGCTTGTTATTAATAATTTAGCAGTTTCTATCGGTAATATAAGTATTTTAGAATCAATATCATTCAAAGTTTCTAAGTTTTCTAGTATTATTGGTAGGAATGGAGCTGGAAAAACCACATTAATCAGATCTATTATGAAAATACTGCCTGCTCAAATTGGTGAAATAACATTTAATAACATAGAATTAAATAATAAAAACACTCATGACATGGCTAAATTAGGGATAGGATATATGCCAGAAGATAGAAGATTAGTTCCGGATTTGTCAGTTAAAGATAATATAATGATACCCTTGTGGAGTTTAGGTAAAAAAAAATTGTATGATGAGTTAGAGGAAGTAATCTCTTTTATTCCAGAGCTAAAAGCTTTTTTATTAAGAGATGCATATCAGCTTTCAGGAGGGCAACAAAAACTTGTAGCATTAGCAAGAGCTATGGTAGTAGGAAAAAAACTACTTCTTCTAGATGAACCTTTTGAAGGTGTTGCACCTGCCTTAGCTGAGAGGTTAGTAGAGTTAATAAGTAATTTAAATAAAGGAAATTTAATTACTATGATTACTGAGTCTGATGAGAGTTTTTCTAAAAGAATTAAAGCAGATATTATAAGAATAGAAAGAGGTAGAATATTATAAAACTAACTTTTACTTAGTATTTTAGCCGCATCCATTGCAAAATAAGTTAAAATAGCGTCTGCTCCTGCTCTCTTAAAACAACTTAGTGTTTCAATAATTATTTCTTCTTTTTTCATAAACCCTGATTCGATAGATTTATTAATCATTAAATATTCTCCTGATACTTGATAACTGAAAGTAGGAAAATTAAATGTTTTTTTCACAAGGCTTAAAATATCTAGATATGGCATACCTGGCTTTATTAAAATAATATCAGCTCCTTCTTTGATATCCATTGAGACTTCTTTTAATGCTTCATTAAAATTATTATAATCCATTTGATATGATTTTTTTTTGTTTGGACCTAAATCAGAAGAAGCAGAAATAGCATTTCTAAAAGGCCCATAATAGGCAGAGGCATATTTAGCAGCATAAGACATAATAAGAGTATCCTTAAACAAAGCTTTGTCTAAGTTTTCTCTAATATATTTAACTCTACCATCCATCATATCAGATGGAGCAATTATATCACAGCCAGATTGAGCATTTATAAGTGCTTGCTCACAAAGTATTTCTATAGTTTTATCATTATCAATTAGGTCATTTTGATAAACTCCATCATGTCCTGAAAGAGTATATGGGTCTAAGGCAACATCACAAATTATACCTATTTGATTTACATTTTTTTTTATTTCTCTTACAGCTCTACAAACTATGTTATTTTCATTCAATGCCTCTTTTCCAAAAGCATCTTTTTTTTCTTTAGGTACTTCTGGAAAAAGTGCTATAGCTTTAATTCCAATATCAAATGCTTTTTTTGCTAGTATTACTGCGTCATTAATACTATTTCTATAAACATTCGGCATTGAAACTATTTCTGAACTAGATTCATCATAAGTAAGAAAAATAGGTAAAATTAGATTTTCTGTTCTCAAAACATTTTCTTGAACAAGTATTCTAATCCATTCATCTTTTCTTAGTCTTCTAGGTCTAGAGTAAGGAAAGTTTGATAAAAAATTGTTCATGCGTTATATTATCTTTTTTTTTAATAAATAACATAGGTAAAAGTGAAATTAAATACTAATATAGATCTTAGCTCTGATCAGAAGGCATACGTTGACTCAACGAAACAGTTTGCGGATAAATATATTGCAGATAAAGCTTTAGAATGGGATAGAAATCAGATATTTCCAACTGAGGTTTTTAAAAAATCTGCAGAACTTGGCTTGGCTGGAATATATGTACCTGAAAATGATAGTGGAACTGGCTTAACTAGATTTGACGCATCTTTGATATTTGAAGAATTAGCATATGCTTGTCCTTCTACATCAGCTTTTTTATCTATTCATAATATGGCCGCTTGGATGCTTAGTAAATTTGGAAGCAATGATTTAAAAAATAAATATATGAAAAAAATTACAAGTATGCAAAATATTTGTTCTTATTGTTTAACTGAAGCAGGATCTGGTTCTGATGCTAATGCCATGAGAACTATTGGAAAGCCAGATGTTGACAATAGCTCCTTAAATGTAAATGGTTCAAAAGCATTTATTTCTGGAGCTGGTGAATCTGATTTATATTTTGTTATAATGAAAACTGAAATAAGTTCTAAAGATGAAACTTCTTGTGTAATTATTGAAAAAAATAGCAACGGTATTTCTTTTGGTAAAAACGAAGAAAAAATGGGTTGGAAAAATCAACCAACTAAAGTAGTAGCGTTAGATCAATGTATAGTGCCATCAGAAAATATAGTAGGACTTCCTGGTGACGGATTTAAAATAGCAATGCAAGGTTTAGACGGTGGAAGAATTAATATTGCTTCTTGTTCTCTTGGCGCAGCAAGGTATTGTATAGATAAATGTATAGAGTATGTAAATGAAAGAAAACAGTTTGGAAAATTTTTAAAAGAGTTTCAATCAATTCAATTTAAAATTGCTGATATGATTACAGATTTTCATGCTGCTAGGCTTATGGTACATGAAGCTGCTAAAGCATTAGATAAAAACCAAAGTGATACAACTATAAAGTCTGCTATGGCAAAGAAGTTTGCTACAGATGCATGTTATAGTATATGTAACGAAGCACTTCAAATTCATGGTGGATATGGCTATTTATCGGAATACGGAATTGAAAAAATGGTAAGAGATTGCAGAGTTCATCAAATTTTAGAAGGCACTAATGAAATTATGAAATTAATTATATCTAGAGACCAGCTCAAGGATTAGCATGAAAGATATTTTAATAGATAAATATAACTCTACTATTATTTTAACACTTAATAGGGAGAGAGTATTAAATGCTCTTAACTTAAATATGGTAAGAATGATTGCTGAAAATATATCAAAATGGAATGATGATGATAGTATCAGTGCAGTATTATTAAAGGGGGCAGGTAATAAAGCTTTTTGTGCTGGAGGAGATATAGTAAGTGTGTATCATGAAAAAAATAACAAAAAAAGCACTTTATCTTATGACTTCTTTAGAGAAGAATATTTATTAAACTATGAAATTAGTAAATTTAAAAAGCCTTGGATTTCATTATTGAATGGTATTGCTATGGGAGGAGGTTTAGGGCTCTCAGTTCATGGTAGTCACAGAATACTCGGCAGTAAAACTATAACAGCTATGCCTGAAACTGCTATTGGATTATTTCCTGACGTAGGCGGAGGTTATTTTCTTTCAAGAATAAATCACTCTATAGGAACTTATCTTGCGCTTACTGGAAAAACTTTAGATGCAGATAATTCTGCATATGTAAAAATAGGAACACACCTATTAGAAGATGACATGATTGAAGAATCTATAAAGAAGATATTAGATTTAAAAAAATATGGTAGAGACGAAGTAAATAACTTACTTGATATGTATGATATTAAAAATAAGACAAGTCCCTCTTTAAAAAAAGAAGCAGATATAATTAGTAAGCACTTTAATAAAAATAATATTTTTGATATTTTTAAATCTTTGGAAGAAGAAAACTCTCAATGGAGTAAAGAACAATTAGATATTTTAGAAAAAAAATCACCTACAAGTATGGGAGTAGCTACTAAACAGTTAAATATTTCAAATAAACTAAATTTAAAAGATTGCTTAAGTATGGAATTTAGAATTTGCCAGTCAATGATGGCAAAACATGATTTTTATGAAGGTGTAAGAGCAAACTTAGTTGACAAAGATAGAAACCCAAAATGGCATCCAAAAAATGTACATGAACTTGATATGAATTTGATTGAGTCTCATTTTAAACATTTAAAAGAAAAGGAGCTTTTTTAAATGCCAAACATTTCTTTTATAGGTTTGGGAGCTATGGGAACGCCAATGGCTTTAAATTTAATAAAAAAAAAATATAACTTATATTTATTTGATATAAATAAGAATAATTATAAAAAATTTCAAAAGACTAAATCAAAAATATCACATAATCACATAGATTTAACAAAAAATAGTGAAATATTTATTAGCATGTTACCCGATGGTAAAGCACTAGCTAGTTTAATATTTGGAAAAAATGGAATAATTAATCATATTAAAAAAAACTCTATTTTTATAGATTGTTCTTCTACAGATTACAAAACAACAATAGAAGTATCGAAAGCATTTTTTAAAAAAGGTATTAAATTTTTGGATGCTCCAGTTTCTGGTGGAGTATTTGGCGCAAAAAAGGCTTCACTAACAATTATGGTGGGCGGAAATAAAAAAACTTTTGATAGTGTTAGTAAAATTTTAAATGTTTTAGGCAAAAATATAATTTATGTTGGTAAAAGTGGTTCAGGACAGATCGTCAAAGCTTGTAATAATATGATGTTGGGTATAAATATGATTGGTATAAGCGAAGCTTTTACTCTAGCTAATAAATATGGAATAGAATCAAAAATATTTTATGAAATATGTTCAAAATCAACAGGCTCATCTTGGGCCATGTTAAATCATTTGCCTGTTAAGGGTATAGTAAAAACTTCTGCAGCAAATAATAATTATAAACCTGGTTATGCAGCTAAATTAATTCTTAAGGATTTAAAAATTGCTAAAAATATGGCAGAAAAAGTTTCATTAAGAGCAATAATGGGCAAAAAAGCTTTTGATTTATATAATAAGTTTTGTAAAAATAATAAATATAATTTAGACTACAGTGCTATTATTAAAAGTTTATACAGCAAAGACTAAAATTATTTAAAAGCTTGTATTCCTGTTTGACTTCTCCCTAAAATTAAGGCATGAATATCATGGGTTCCCTCATAAGTATTAACTGCTTCTAAATTCATCAAGTGTCTAATTACATGATATTCATCAGATATTCCATTACCCCCATGCATATCACGTGCATTTCTGGCTATCTCTAAAGCTTTGCCGACATTATTACGTTTTAAAATTGATATCATTTCATTGGTTGCCTTTTCTTTGTCTTTTAGCCTTCCTACTCTTAATGTAGCCTGAGAAGCAATAGCTATTTCTGATTGCATATCTGCTAATTTCTTTTGTATAAGCTGGTTTGACGCTAATGGTTTACCAAATTGTTCTCTATTTATAACGTAATCTAAAGAAGATAACCAACAAAACTCTGCTGAACCCAAAACTCCCCATGATATTCCATATCTAGCAGAACTAAGACATGACATAGGTGCTTTTAAACCAATAGCATGTTCAAGGACATTTTCTTCGGGAACAAAAACATCATTCATTAATATCATTCCTGTTGGTGAAGCTCTTAATGCGAATTTTCCATTTATTTTTGGAGTTTCTAGCCCCTTAGAAAAATTTCTTTCTAAGATAAAACCTTTAACAACACCTTCTTCATTCTTTGCCCAAACTAAAAATATATCAGCTATAGGACTATTTGATATCCAAGTTTTAGACCCGTTAATCAAATAACCATTTTTTACTTTTTTTGCTTTAGTATTCATAGATGAAGGATCAGAACCATGATCTGGTTCAGTTAAGCCGAAACAGCCTATAAGTTTTCCTTTAGCAAGTTTTGGCAACCATCTTTCTTTCTGATTATTATTTCCATAATCATAAATTGGTTGCATAACTAAGCTTGATTGGACGCTAAAGCTAGATCTATAAGCTGAGTCTACTCTTTCTATTTCTTTCGCAATTAATCCATAAGCAACATTACTAACTCCTGAACATTCATAGCCTTTTATTTGTGGACCAAGTAACCCTAAGTTACCAAGTTTGATAAATAGATTTTTATCGTACTTTTCATTTCTATTTGCTTCTAAAATTTTAGGTTGTAATTCTTTATTAGCAAAATCTCTAGTAGTATTTCTAATTAAAATCTCTTCTTCAGTTAATTGCTCTTCAATTAAGAAGGGATCTTTATAATCAAATAAACTAATATTTTTTTTTAAATTATTTTTTTTATTTAAATTCTTCACTTTTTTATTTGAAAACTCTCAGCTATGTTTCGCAATTCAATTAATCTATTATAATTCAAACTGGTGATTTTTGTAAAGTACCAAACCATATTTTCAATTTGTAATCTTAATATTAAATATTTATTAAAAAATCCAAAAGGGATAGTGCATTCTAAATCAAATACAATGCCCATTTTATTATAGTTTTTTTGAATAGGGTTACAAAAAACAGAAGGGTTGATAACTAACTGATTTAAAGTATCTTCAATATACATAGGTAAATGTTTGAATTGATCAAAAATAGGGTCTGCTAAAGGACTATCTTTACTTCTAAGCAACCTTTCTGTCTCTGCTATATTTCCTAGTTCGTCATGGAATTTATCTTGTAGCCATTTGGTTGGTTCTAAAATATTTTTTTTTACCCTACTTAATTCTATTCTAGAGTACTTAGAGAATTCGGTTTTTACAGGCATTATTAAGCTTATACCTCTAAGTACAGTTTCATGTGAAAAAATTAATGGTGCTTCTATATAGTTCTCAGGAACTTTATATGTTTGTGAGAATAAAACTTTAGTATAAAAAATTAAAAAAATTATTAATATTTTATTCAAAATTAACAACTTTTCCATCAGGCGATCCTATTAATTTATCATTTAGCATTTTTATTTTGCCATTTACAATTGTTGATACAGGGTGTCCTTTCAATTGCATTCCATGAAATGGAGACCAGCGACATTTAGAAGCCATTTTGGTATTTTTTATAATATTTATTTTATTCATATCTACTACAGTCAAATCAGCATCAAAACCTTGCTTTATTCTTCCTTTATTTTTTATTTTATATATTTTACATGGGTTTTCTGACATTAGTTTAACTAATTTTTCTAGTTTTATTTTTTTATTATTTACATGATTTAGCATTAATGACAACATTGTCTGCACGCCTGGTAAACCAGAAGGAGAGTTTGGCCAAGAATTGGATTTTTCCTCTAATGTATGTGGAGCGTGGTCAGAACCAATTACATCTACTATGTCATTCTTAATTCCATTCCATAACCCATTTTGATGATCAATTGATCTAATTGGAGGATTCATTTGAGCTTTAGTGCCTAACTTATTATAACAATCAGGTGAAAATAAAGTAAGGTGTTGAGGTGTAACTTCAACAGTTATAAACTCTCCTTTATCTTTTAGAATATCAATTTCTTGTTTAGTTGAAATATGTAATATATGAGCTTTAGTATTATATTTTTTAGCATATTTAATAACTTTTTTTGTAGAAATAATAGCTGACTCAGGATCTCTCCAATTCTCATGTTCTAGTACTCCGTTTAGCTTATTAATTGTCTTAAATCTATTCTTTAACCTAATTTCGTCTTCTGAGTGTATAGCAACTCTTCTCTTACAAGTTTTTAGTGCTAGTTCTAGGTCTTTATCCTCTGATACTAAAAGTGAACCTGTTGAGGAACCCATAAATATTTTTATACCAGCGCATCCTTCAAGTTTTTCTAATATATCTAGGTTTTTTATGTTTTCCTTGCAAGCACCAATAAAGAAAGAAAAATTAGTCCAGCTTGATTTTTTAGCTATATTAACTTTTTTTTCTAATTCTAAATTGTTAATAGTTGCAGGGGATGTATTTGGCATTTCAAAAATCGTAGTTATCCCTCCTAACAACGCTGATTTTGTTCCATGATAGATATCCTCTTTATGTATTAATCCAGGTTCTCTAAAATGTACTTGAGTATCAATTATGCCAGGTAAAATTAATTTATTTTCAAAGTCAATTATTTCTTCACATTCATCCTGTCTAACGTCTCCTATTTTTTCTATTTTATTACCTTTAATACCTATAGAAGTTTTTATGAGTTTATTTTCTGTGTAAACTTTTCCATTTAAAATGCCAAGATTAAATTTTACTTTTTTCATATTTATATTTGTTAGTTTTTTCACTATTAATATATTACAATTATATAATTTTTAGAATTAAATTAT
>NZFJ01000010.1 GCA_002690625.1 Rickettsiales bacterium | reverse complement strand
TTACATGATGATTTTAAAAAAGTATTTTTAACTTTTTTAAGAAGTGTTTCTTCAGTATAGCGAGTATTGTATCTAATATTTATTAATGCTTTGCATTTACTAGGAATAACATTGCTAGTGGGATTTCCAGTATCAATAGATGTAATTTCTAAATTTGTTTTAGGAAAATTTTTTGCTTCAAGTCCTAATTTTAATTTACTTAACATATTACAAGCCTGCAATAATTCAGTAACAGGATTTTGGGCTAGATGAGGATAAGCTACATGTCCAGATTTTCCATAGGCCTCTAGAGAAAAAGATAAACTTCCTCTTCTTCCTACTTTAATCATTTCCCCTATATATTTAGGATTTGTTGGCTCACCAACTAGGCAGTGATCTATTCTAATTTTATTCTTTTTAAGCCATTTAACTACTTGAGTTGTTCCATTAACTGCTATTCCTTCTTCATCTCCAGTAATTAATAAGGCTAAACTAATATTTAATTTTTTATTTTTTAGTACATTATTACAAGCTATTACCCATGCAGAAATTGCCCCTTTCATGTCTGATGCTCCTCTTCCATGTAGTTTTCCATTAGATACTTTTCCTAAAAAAGGATTAAATTGCCACTTACTTATTTCGCCTTCAGGGACTACATCCGTATGTCCAGCAAAACACAATATCTTACCGTTTGATTTATTAGATTTTTTAATAGAAAATAAGTTTTTAATTAAATCATTATTTTTTTTAGATCCAAAAGTAAGATCAGTATTTATAAATCCAATTTTAGACAATTTAGATTTGAGTGCATTAATAGCACCATCATCTTTTGGTGTTACTGATCTTTTAGTTATTAGCTTTTGTGCGAACTGTATTGTTTCTGATAAAGATTTCATAATTATTTATTTATTTAACAATTTTATAAATACAATATAATAACATAATTTAAAAAGCCCATTATGAAAAAAATTTTATTATTAGGAAGCGGAGAATTGGGCAAAGAATTTGTAATCAGCGCTAAGCGCCTAGGTTGTGAAGTAATAGCCTGTGATAAATATGCAAATGCTCCCGCAATGCAGGTTGCAGATAGTGCAGTAGTCTTTGATATGTTAGACGGAAAGAAATTAATTAATTTGGTTAATCAGATTAAACCAGATTTTATAGTTCCTGAAATAGAAGCTATTAGAACAGAGGAGCTTTTTAATATTGAAAAAAAGGGTATTACTGTAGTCCCAAGCGCTAGAGCAGTTAATTTGACTATGAATAGGGATTCCATAAGAGATACAGCAAAAGATCTGGGTATTAAAACTGCTAAATATGAATATGCTCGAAATATAGAAGAGTTAAATATAGCTGTAAAAGTAGTCGGACTTCCTTGTATTGTAAAGCCAGTTATGTCCTCTTCAGGAAAAGGACAGACCCTAGTAAATGACTTAAAAGAAACCTCTTTAGCATGGGAGAATGCAACTAAGAATATGAGAGGTGATAGAGTGAAAGTTATAATTGAAGAATTCATAAATTTTAAGTCTGAGATAACACTATTAACAATTAGACAAAAAAAATTTAGTACTATTTTTTGTTCCCCTATAGGGCATAAACAAGAGAATGGAGATTATGTAGAAAGTTGGCAACCTGAAAATATTAATCAAGAATTTTTAGAAAAAGCTCAGGATATAGCAGAAAAAATAACAAAAAATCTAGGAGGAACAGGGCTATTTGGTGTAGAGTTTTTCATTACTGAAGACGATATAATTTTTAGTGAGTTAAGCCCCAGACCTCATGATACAGGTATGGTAACTATGTATACTCAAAATTTATCTGAATTTGATTTACATGTTAGAGCAATTTTAGAATACCCAATACCTGATATATCAATTATTAGGGAAGGGTATAGTACGGTAATAAAAGCTAGCGGTTTCGGTAATACAGGATTTAAATATAAATTCTCAGGGATAGAAAAAGCACTTCAGCTTGGAGATATTGATATAAGGTTATTTGGAAAACCTGAAGCATGGAACACAAGAAGACTAGGAGTTATATTGTCTAAGAATAGGGCAATAGGACAAAAAGCTAAAAAGCTTATCTCTATAGAAAAAGAAAATAATTCTTAATATTTCTAACTATAAAACTTTTATTGGAAACTAAGTATTATTGAAATAATATATAAATTTAATTTACGAGTATTCATTTAGTAAAGGAGTAAATATATGAATTATTGGCTTTTTAAAAGTGAGCCTAGTAGTTGGTCTTGGCAGGATCAATTAAAAAGAGGGGAAAGAGGAGAAGGTTGGGACGGTGTGAGAAACTATCAAGCTTCCAATAATATGAAAAAAATGACATTAGGAGATCAAGGTTTTTTTTATCATTCAGTTACAGAGAAGAGAATTGTGGGTATTGTTCAAGTTATAAAAGAGTATGAGCCTGATCCTACAGATAAAACTAAAAAATTTGGAATGGTAACTGTAAAGGCTTTAAAAACTTTAGATAAAAGTGTAAGCTTAGAAGATATAAAGGGAAATAAAAAACTAGCAGGTTTTATAATGCTAAGGCAAAATAGACTATCAGTTCTTCCTGTAAGTTTTAAAGAGTGGGATATTATTTGTGATATGGCCCATTTGAATAATAATTAGTTTATACGGAGTAATAAAAAAATGAAAGAAGTATACAAAGTTTTAGAAAACTTTGCCGCTAATGCATTAATAGACAAAGATGAGTACATAAAGATGTATAATGAATCCGTAAATGATTCGGAGGGTTTTTGGAAAAAGCATGCTAAGAGAATCAATTGGATAAAAAGTTTTTCAAAAGTTAAAAATGTAAGTTTTGATAAGAATAATTTGTTTATAAAATGGTTTGAGGATGGAACTTTAAATGTATCAGCAAACTGTATTGATAGACATTTAAAAAATAATAGCGATAAAATTGCTTTGCTGTGGCAAGGGGATAATGATTGTGATGTAAAAAAGATAACCTATTTAGAACTACATAAAGAAGTTTGTCTAATGGCTAATGTTCTTCTTAAAAATAATGTACAAAAGGGAGATAGAGTTACTATTTACATGCCGATGATACCAGAAGCTGTTTACGCTATGTTAGCATGTTCTAGAATAGGAGCTATTCATTCTGTAGTATTTGGAGGTTTTTCACCTGAGGCGCTTGCTGATAGAATTATAGATTGTAAATCTGAGTTTGTTATTACCGCTGATGAATCATTAAGAGGAGGCAGAATATTTCCTTTGAAAGCTAATGTTGACAATGCTTTAAAAAAAACTGATTTAGTTAAGAATGTATTAGTTATAAAAAGAACAGGAAACAAAATAGATTTTGATGAAAAAAGAGATTTGTGGTGGCATGAGGAAAAAAATAAGGTAGATGAGGATTGTAAGCCTGTAGAGTTGAATGCAGAAGATCCACTTTTCATATTATACACCTCAGGATCAACAGGGAAACCTAAAGGAGTACTTCATACTTCAGGAGGATATTTAGTATATGCATCAATGACTCATGAATACGTGTTTAATTATAATGAAGATGATATCTATTGGTGTACGGCAGATGTAGGTTGGATAACCGGACATTCATATATTGTATACGGACCTCTAGCAAATGGTGCTACTACTTTAATTTATGAAGGATTACCAAATTACCCTGATGCCTCAAGATTTTGGCAAATTTGTGAAAAGCATAAAGTTAATACTTTTTATACTGCACCAACTGCTTTGAGAGCAATAATGAAAGAAGGAGATGATTTGGTAAAAAAATCAAACAAAAGTAGCTTAAGGTTGTTAGGTACAGTAGGAGAACCTATAAATCCAGAGGCATGGAAATGGTATTATGAAGTAGTAGGAGAAGAAAGATGTCCCATAGTAGATACCTGGTGGCAGACGGAAACAGGTGGAGTTATGATTTCTCCTTTACCTGGAGCTACCGACATGAAGCCTGGTTCAGCAACTTTGCCCTTCTTTGGCATACAGCCATCTATAGTAGATAATCAGTCTACAGTATTAGAAGGTATAGCAGAAGGTAATTTAGTTATGACTGATAGCTGGCCTGGACAAATGCGAACAGTATATGGCGACCATCAAAGATTTATCGATACTTATTTCTCCACTTTTGATAATGTATATTTTACAGGAGATGGAGTCAGAAGAGACGATGATGGATATTATTGGATAACTGGAAGAGTAGATGATGTTATTAATGTATCTGGGCATAGATTAGGAACGGCTGAAATAGAAAGTGCAATTGTCTCTCACGAATTAGTAGCTGAAGCTGCTGTAGTAGGTTTCCCCCATGACATTAAGGGTCAAGGAATTTATGCTTATGTAACTCTAAATGCAGGAATAGAAGGAAATGAAGAGTTAAATGAAAGTTTATTAAAAACTGTAAGTAATTTAATAAGCCCTATAGCTAAACCTGAAGTAATTCAGTGGGCCCCAAACTTACCGAAGACAAGGTCAGGAAAAATAATGAGAAGAATTTTAAGAAAAATAGCAGCAAACGAAATTGAAAACTTAGGAGATATTAGCACCCTAGCTGATCCCAGTGCTGTAGATGAATTAATAAAGAATAAGAAAAATAAAATTTAATTATAATCAATTTCAAAATCAGTATTAAGAAGCTAGTTTAAATCCTACGGAGAATAGTTTTGAAAGCTTTTAAAAGCTTCAAAAGTAATAAGAGTGGTTAGATTATTTAATTGAAGTTAGATCTGTTAATAAAATTTATAACTATAAATTAGAAGTAACAGATGAAGTTATTTCAATTGAACCAAAAAATTTATATTCATTTGGCTATGAAGAGCTTTATAAATCAAAAGTTTGGCTTATCTTCCTATCAAATGAAGAAAATAGTCACAGATTTGTTATCAAGCATAGCTAGAGATTAATGTTAGTAAAATTGAGCTATATTTAGTTATAATAGTTTATTTTAAAAGTCTGATACTCTTCCTTTAACTTCCCAATCTCCATACCTCGTGGGCTCCGGTCCCTTTGGGCCGCCTATTTCTTTTACTTTCTTATTTTTATTTTTATTCTTATTTTTATAGCTTTTGTTTTCTTTTTTTGCGACTTTGTTCATAATTAAATTAAACAATATTATCTATGAAAAATAAAGATAAAACTCGCGAAATAATAAAAATAGGTATTCATAAACACTTGTTAGGAGTGACTTTAAAAGAAATTACTTTAATGCATGAAAAATATTTTAAAAAAAACAACTTAAAAAATAGAGATAAAGCATTTATAAAAAATTTGACTATGGTTTGCATTAGAAATAGAGGATGCATAGAGCATATATTAAAAAAATATTTAAAAAAGCCATTACCTAAAAAATTATTAGAGATAAAAGCCATACTAATTATGGGACTTGCACAAATTTTATTTACCAGAGTTGAAAATTATGCTGCGGTAAATACTACCGTTGATTTTTTTTATGGAAGATTAAAAAAATGGAGAGCCTTATCAAATGCTGTATTAAGAAATGTTATACGTGAGGAAGGTTTTGATAAAAAAAAATATGATCCAAGCATACAATTACCTAAATGGCTATATAATAAATGGAAAACACAATATGGAGAGACAGGAACTTTAAATATAATTGATGAGATTATTCAGGAGCCTTATTTAGACTTAAAAATAAAAAATAATTTTGACTACTGGAAAAAAGAAATAGGAGGTGAGGTCTTAATTAATAACACTTTACGCTTAAAAAAATCTGGAGATATTCGTGAATTAAAAGGATATAGAGAAGGAGCGTGGTGGGTACAAAATTTAGCAGCACAAATTCCAATTATGCTTTTTAAAAATGTTAAAGATGAAATAGTTCTAGACATTTGTTCCTCTCCTGGTGGTAAAACTGCTCAGTTACTTAATAGTGGTGCGAAAGTAACTGCATTAGATATTTCAAAAATAAAAACTGAATTACTTTCAAATAATATCAAAAGATTGAATTTAGAAAAGAATTTAAAAATTATTACTAAAGATTTTTTAAAATGGAATACTGAATGTAAATATAACAAAATAATCTTAGATGCACCTTGCAGCGCTACTGGAACAGTTAGAAAAAATCCAGATGTAATATGGAACAAAAAAGAATCAGATATTAAAAGATTATCAAAATTACAAATACTATTTTTAGAAAAGGCAATTACTCTTTTAAATAAAAAAGGAATATTAATTTATTGCAATTGTTCTATGGAATATGAGGAAGGAGAAAGAATAATAGAGTTGCTTACAAAAAATAAAGGTATAAAAACATTACCTATTAAACACGAAGAAGTTAAATTTTTTCCAAAAAAAATTATTAATAAAGGATTGATAAGAACTATGCCTTATATATATAATGAAATTTCTGGTTTAGAAGGATTTTTTATTGCAAGACTTATTAAAATATAAATTATAATTATATAAATGAAAAATAAAGTAAATATTGCAGCGTCAATTTTATCCGCTGATTTCTCAAATCTTGGTAAAGAGGTAGAAGCAGTGGATAAAGCTGGAAGTGATATGATACATATAGATGTTATGGATGGTTCATTCGTTCCAAACATAACTATTGGGCCTTCTGTAATATCAGCACTAAGACCATTTACAAATAAACCATTTGACGTACATTTAATGATTAATAACCCTATTAAACATGTAGATGCCTTTATAAAAGCTGGTGCAGATATTTTAACCACACATTACGAAGTAGATAAACATCCGATTAGAACGCTAGAATACATTAGAAGCAAAAATATTAAGGCGGGAATAGCAATAAATCCAGCAACTCCAGCAGAATCGTTAGAATACCTTTTAGATTATTGTGATTTGATTTTGGTTATGCTAGTCAACCCGGGTTTTGGTGGTCAAAAAACTATTTTATCACAAATAGATAAAGTAAAAAAAATAAGTAGTATGCTTAAAATAAACAAAAAAAATATTATTATAGAAGTTGATGGAGGCGTTAATCCAAAAAATGTTAAGACTCTAGTTGATGCAGGAGCTAATCTTTTAGTAGCAGGAAATTCTGTATTTAGGGGAGGGATTAGTAAGTATTCTAGTAATATTAATGCACTTAGGTTGAAACGGGAAGATTAGTGAAAATCAATAAGATTATCAAAAAAGTATTTTTTGGATCAAATTTATATAATATTTATTTATCAAAAAACAGTATAAGGAGCATTACTTTTTCACCAAGGGATGCTTGGCCGGGAGATCCTAATCTAGGAGATAAAATAGCTCAAGGTTATTATAATTTAGCTGGTAGAAAAGCTAACAAACCAAATAAGAGCTTGTGGAAAATAAATGATAAAAGAGGTTATTGGTTAAAAGAAACTCATAGTTTTTCGTGGCTAAGGCATCTAAAAGCAAGATCTGGTTCTATTGCTAGAAAACACGCTAGACATTTAATTTTAGAGTGGATACAGAACAACGAACGATGGAATGAAAAGAGTTGGGAAGTAGAAATATTATCAAGAAGAATTTCATCTTGGGTTACAAATTTAGATTTTCTCCTAGCAGAAAAAGACGAAAGCTTTTCTCATATTTTTAAAAGCAATATCTTTAAGCAAATAAAGCATCTAAATCACTATATAAATAAAAAATATTTTTATTCTATAGAAAAAGAGTTTGGAGTAGAAATTGGTTCTGTTAAAAAAATTAAAATATTAAGAGGACTTATATTAAGTAGTATATGTTTTGAAGGAGAAGAAAAAAAGTACACCAAGTGTATTAAAATACTAAATGGTGAATTAGAAAAAATTTTTAACGAGGAAGGGGTGCATTTTAGTAAATCTCCGTCAACTCAGTTAGGCATTTTAAGTGATTTAGTTACAATCAGAGAGGCAATTATTTCTAAACATATATCAGTACCAGAATATTTATCAATAATTATACAAAAGGCATCCCATTCACTAAGGTTTTTTAGAACAAACAATGGAAGGTTTGCAATATTTAATGGTTCAAAACAAGAAACAAAGTTTTTAATAGATAAAATTCTTAGCCTTGCTGATGGAAAAGCAAGAGGTAGAGGACCTTTAAGTTTATCCAAAAGTGGTTTTGAAAAACTTACTAGCCCTGGAATACAAGTCTTTGTTGATACATTTAAATATAACAGGGGTTTTTCTACCAGAGCTCCACATGCTATGGAAATAATTATAGGAAAAACTAGATTATTAGGATCTTGTGGCACAGTATATCAAAAAGAAAAAGATTGGAAAAAAAGCTTATTATCTAGTGCTGCACATTCAACTTTGACTATTGAAAATACAAATCCTTTTTCTACAAAAGATACTAATCAAAAAGTAGAGGCTAAGCGCTTTAAGAAAAATGGATCGGAATTAATTCAGTTAGTACATTACGGCTATAAGAAAAGGTATTCAGCTATATGCAGTAGAACAATAGAATTAGGAGATGATGGAAAAAATTTAGCTGTATTAGATCAAATTTATTCTGAAAAATTATTAATGTATGCTATTAGACTTCATTTTAATCCTGATACCAAAATATCACTATCTCTTGACAAAAAAAAAGCTATTATATTATTAAATGAGCAGGGATGGATACTAAACTTTGATGGAACGGCTAAATTGCATCTGGAACAAAGCATATTTGTTGAAGATAATGGTAATATTCTTGATTCCAATCAGCTAGTAATTAAAGGAGAAACTATTAAAGAAACTACAGAAGTTTTATGGGGGTTAAACAGAAAATCTTAGTCAAGATATAATGCACCCAGCAACAGAAAGACCCACGCCAAATCCCATCAATAAATATTTTTTATTATTTTTAAATTGGTTTTTTTTTTGTAATAAATTTATTGCTATAGGAATTGTTGCAGAAACTGTATTACCTATATTTT
>NZFJ01000009.1 GCA_002690625.1 Rickettsiales bacterium | reverse complement strand
TTGTATTTATCAGACTGTCTAATCTGAAGATCATATAATCTCTCTAATATAAATAGTATAGAAAATAATTTAATTCCTCCAAAAAAAATTAGTCTTCTATTAATTTTCTTATTTTTATCTTTTTTATTTATTTTCATAATACTGTAAAAATTTTAATTTCATTAGCCAATTAAAAATAATACTTACTAAAGGATAAAGAAATAATGTTAAAATATAACCCATTAAATAACTTTTTATAAAAGGCTGTTTATTAAAATAAAAAATAATAAAAATATAAGAAAAAAAATAATAAAAAGATATACTCAAAAATATTATTACTGAATTTATTAATGGATTATTTTTGTCTATTCTAGAACATAACCAAAGTAAAAAAGTTCTAGTAAAAATAAAAAGCAAAACTGAACTTCCTATGGGTGTTCCAATAATAAAATCACTTAATAAACCTATAATTGCAGCATCAAGAACATTAAAATCAGAAATCTTTTTTAAGGACCAATATATTAAACAAACTATTGATATAGAAGGTATAACAAATCCATAACCTGGAGGTGGTGGAACAGAATTATTTAAAATGATCAAAAAAAAACTGGTTACTATAGGTATTGTTTTTAAAAAGTATTTTGTTATCATTTCAATATTTAATATAATTCTTTATTATCATTTAATACAATCATAAGGTTATCTAACCTATCCCAGTTTCTTGTAGGTAAAATCTTTATTTTATTTATATCAGAATTGAGACTTTTAATATATGTACCTACTTTTAAACCTCTTGGAAGCACACCTCCTTCCCCAGAAGTAAATACTCTGTCATTATCAATTAAAAATACTCTAGACTTTAAAAACTTGATCTCTAATAAATCAGAATTTTTTCCGATTAGTATTGCTTTATGTTTTGATTTTTCAAAATAAATTGGAATTTGAGAGTTAATATCAGTAATTAATAAAACCCTAGATGTCTTTTTTCCTACCTGAATCACTCTACCTACCATTCCCCAATTATTAATTACAGCATTACCTATTTTAATACTATTTACTTTACCTACATTTAAAGTAACAGTTTTAATATAGCTACCAGATGAGTTCGCAATTACCTTAGCAGTTAGAAACTTGTTAGGAATTTTATTCACAGAGTTTAAAAGCTTTCTTAATTCTTCATTTTCAACTAATAAACCTTGAGCTAAATCCTTCCATTTATATAAAATCATATTTTCTTCAGCTAAGTTTTTATTTTTAGTATATAAAAAAATTAATGAATTAATTTGATTTGCTGCCTTAGTAACTGAGTTTACAGGTATTCCTATAATTACTAAAACTTTTGATGATAAGTCAGTAAAAATATTTTTAACAACTCTAAGATTATTTTCATTAACTTTTCCCATTATCAATAAAAGAACCGAAAATATTATTAACAATAAAGTACTTGCTTTTTGTGCTGTTACACCAGCATAGGTTTTTAATCTTAATAATGAAGATTTTTTGACAGTCTTGATATGACCCCTAGCCATAATAACTAGTAAGCTGTATCTAAAACTTGCCCTAGGTTTTTCATGTTTTCGAGTGCTGTGCCAGTACCTAGTGCTACAGATAATAATGGATCCTCTGCAATAGAAACAGGTAATCCTGTTGATTGTCTAAGAACTGTATCCATTCCATTTAGCAAAGCTCCTCCTCCTGTAAGTACTATGCCTTTATCTACAATATCAGCGGCTAACTCCGGTGCTGTATTTTCCAATGCAGTTTTTACAGCATCTATAATACCTCCAACAGGCTCTGATAAACTTTCAGCGACTTGTCTTTCTGTTAGAATTACTTCTTTAGGAACTCCATTTATTAAGTCTCTTCCTTTAATTTCCATTGATTTTCCATCTCCACTATCTGGTGGACAAGCTGTTCCAATTTCTCTTTTTAATTTTTCCGCACTAGCTTCTCCTATAAGTAAATTGTGATGTCTTCTCATATATCCTATTAAAGCTTCATCCATATGATCCCCTCCTACCCTTACTGATCTTGCATATACAATTCCTCCGAGCGAGAGAACAGCTACCTCCGTTGTACCTCCACCTATATCTACTATCATTGATCCAGTAGCTTCTGTAACTGGAAGTCCAGCACCTATAGCTGCTGCCATTGGTTCCTCTATTAAATATACCTTTCTAGCTCCTGCACTTTCTGCTGACTCTTGAATAGCTCTTCTTTCTACAGCTGTAGAACCATGAGGTACACATATAACTATTTGAGGAGATACAAATGCTCTTCGATTATGTACTTTTCTTATGAAATGCTTAATCATTTCTTCTGCAACTTCAAAGTCAGCAATTACTCCATCTTTTAAGGGTCTAATTGCTTCAATATTTCCCGGCGTCCTTCCTAACATTTCTCTAGCCTCTTGGCCTACAGCGATGACTTGTTTACGCCCAGAATTATTATTCAAAACCGCTACAACTGATGGTTCATTTAATACGATACCTGCATCTTTTACATAGACCAAAGTGTTTGCAGTCCCTAAATCAATAGCCATATCAGCAGACAATACTCCAATTATTTTATTAAACATTATACCTCTACCTTATTTTTTTATTGGTTGATAAATTTAAGTCAGAATTTCTTTTTTTCCTTTTAAGAATTAATTTATTTAATGCAATAATATATGCTTTTGCTGAAGCCACCATCGTATCTGTATCAGATGCAGTACCACTTACACTAATATCTTTTTCCTTTAAGCGAACAGAAACTTCAGCTTGTGCATCAGTTCCTTTAGTGACAGCATTTATAAGAAATAATTCTAGTTTTGCGCTATTACTTATAACACTATTTATAGCCTTAAAAATTGAATCTACTGGTCCATTACCTGATTCAACTTTTTCTATTTCTTTATCTTTATATTCTAAAACAACTTTAACTTTTGGATTTCGGGTACTGCCACAATTAACTTCTAAAAGCATCAATTTGATTAACTCATCTTTTTGACTGTATTCATTATCAACTAATGCAATAATATCTTTATCAAAAATTTCTTTTTTTCTATCACATAACTCCTTAAAGTTTTTAAAAGCATCATTAATATAATTATCTCCTAAACTATATCCCATTTCATTTAATTTTTCTTTAAAAGCATGTCTACCTGAATGTTTTCCTAGTACTAATTTTGATTTATTTAATCCTATACTCTCCGGATTCATTATTTCATAAGTCCTGTTATGTTTAAGCATACCATCTTGATGTATTCCTGACTCATGAGCAAAAGCATTTGCCCCTACTATAGCCTTATTTGGCTGAACTGTAAAACTAGTTACTGCAGATAAAACTCTAGAAGCATTCATAATATGTTTAGTATTAATATCTGTGTAATAAGGTAAAAAATCATTCCTTGTTTTTATTGCCATAACAATTTCTTCCATTGATGCATTTCCTGCTCTTTCTCCAATTCCATTGATAGTGCACTCAACCTGTCTAGCACCCCCCTCTATACCAGAAATAGAATTAGCTACAGCTAACCCTAAATCATTATGACAATGTACAGATAAAGTTGCTTTATCTATGTTAGGAACGTTGTTTCTTATTTTAGTAAAAATATTTTTGTATTCGTTAGGCATACAGTAACCTACTGTATCAGGAACATTTATTGTAGTAGCCCCAGCTTTTATTGCAGTTTCTATACATTTAGAAAGAAAATCAAAATCTGATCTGGACCCATCTTCTGGACTCCATTCAATATCATCAGTAAACTTTCTTGCAAAACTTACACTATCTTTAATTTTTTCAATTACCTGGTCTCTTGATAGTTGCAATTTATATTTCATATGTAAATCACTTGTAGCTATGAAAGTATGAATTCTAAATCGTTTAGCAAAACTTAATGCATCATTCGCTCTTTCTATATCTTCCTTATTAGCTCTAGCTAAAGAACATACAATAGTATTTTTAGCCAACTTAGCTACCTCTTTAACTGCTTCAAAATCTCCATCAGATGCTCTAGCAAAACCAGCTTCCACTATATCAACGTTAAGGTCTTCTAATATTTCAAAAATTTTCAATTTTTCTTCTAAATTCATTGAGCAACCTGGAGATTGTTCTCCGTCTCTCAATGTAGTATCAAATATTTTTATTTTATTATCAGACATTAAAAACCTTTTTTTTAGTATACTTGAGATTTTTTAATTTTAAAGAAAATATAAGCATTTAGTTTTTACTAGTATCTACTAGCTTGTTCTTTTTAATCCATGGCATCATATCTCTTAGCTTTTTACCAACTAATTCAATATCATGGTTTCTAGATATTCTTCTAGACGCTTTAAAGTTAGGCTGTTTAACTTTACATTCTAACATCCAATTTCTCACGAATTTTCCAGTTTGAATATCTTTTAAAATTTCTTTCATCTCTTTTCTAGTCTCTTCTGTTATTATTCTCTTTCCTGATACATAATCACCATATTCAGCTGTATTAGAAATAGAATATCTCATATTTGCTATTCCACCTTCATATAACAAATCTACAATTAATTTAACTTCATGAAGGCATTCGAAATATGCCATTTCAGGAGCATAACCCGCATTTACTAATGTTTCATAACCTGCAGTAATTAACTCTGTTAATCCTCCGCATAAAACTACTTGTTCACCAAAAAGATCTGTTTCACATTCTTCCTTAAATGTTGTTTCAATCATACCTGACCTTCCTGCTCCCAAGCCTGCTCCGTATGCAAGTGCTAAATCTAAAGCATTTCCTGATGTATTTTGATATACCGAAACTAAAGAAGGCACACCGCCTCCCTTTAAATATTCTGACCTAACAGTGTGTCCAGGACCTTTTGGAGCAATCATAAAAACATCTAAGTCTTTTCTTGGACTTATCAATTCAAAATGAATATTTAATCCATGTGCGAATGCAATAGCAGAATTTTGTTTCATATTATTAAATAAAAATTGATCATATATCTCTGATTGAATTTCATCTGGTGTTGCCATCATCATAATATCTGCTTCTTTTGCAGCCTCTTCTATTGTTAAAACTTCAAAACCAGCATTCTTAGCTTTTTCAATTGAGTTAGAATTTTTTTTTAAAGCTACGTTAATGTTTTTAACCCCACTATCTTTAAGATTAGCTGCATGAGCATGTCCCTGGCTACCATAACCTATAATAGTTATTTTTTTATTTACAATTAAATCTAAATTTGCATCTTTGTCATAATATACTTTCATAACTTCTCCTCAATTAATTTTAGAAATTCCTCTACTTATTGCTACAGCTCCTGTTCTAGCTAATTCAATTAAACCTAATTCTTTCATTAATGAAATAAAAGCATCTAATTTATCAGATGAACCTGTTAATTCAAAAATAAAAGACTGCTTGGTACTATCTACTACTTTTGCTCTAAAAATATCAGCTGTTCTTAAAGCCTCCAATCTTTTTTCTCCTTTGCACTTAACCTTTACAAATATTAACTCTCTAGCCACAAACGGTCCTTCAGATGTCAAATCAATAACTTTATGAACAATAACAATTCTTCCTAATTGAGATTTTATTTGTTCTATTTTAGATGGTGTTCCAGTAGTAATAACAGTAATTCTAGAAATATTTTCATCTATTGCTACCTTTGCAACTGTTAAACTGTCAATATTATAACCTCTAGCAGAAAACATTCCTACTACCCTAGCTAAAGCTCCAGACTTATTCTCTACTAAAATTGCTAGTGCATGACTTTTTATTTCATTATGATTATGTATTTTATCTTTCTCATAAACACTCATTTTACTGTAACTCCTTTTCCCCATATTGCTGTCATTTCTTTGAATGTATTCTCTAAATTAATATTCAAAACACTCTCTATTAAATTATCATCATAATTGTTTAAAATACTAACAAGTCCATGTATCATCGACCAAGCTGTTATTGCAGATCCTTTTTCTGTTAACTTTACCCTCTTTCCAGACTTAAATTTTTCTGAAATTATTTCTTCAAATTGTAACACAATTTTATCGATTAAATATAGTAAATCTTTATTAGAATTATTAAACATAAGATTAAATAAAGCTTTTTCATTTTTTGAAAATTTTATATAAGATTTTGCTGCTAGTAAAAGTTTTTCCGTAGGTATATTTGATTTTTTTTTCTCATTTACAATAGCATTTACTAATTTTTTTTCACCAATTGATATAATCTCTATTAATAAATGTTCTTTATCCTTAAAATGATTATATGGTGCTGATGATACAACACCTATATTTCTTGAAATTAGTCTAAAACTTAAATCAGTATTATCTTGCAATTTTAATAATCTTATAGCTTCTTCAATAATAGCTTCTTTTAAATTTCCGTGGTGATAACTATTTTTTTTCAAAACATTACCTATTAGTAAAACCTCTACACTAACATTTTTCCGTCTTTGGTAGATGTAGCAATTTTATCATCATCTTTAAATTTCGTTTGATTATGTGCAGCGCCAGAAGGTATCATAGGAAATACATTCTCTTTTTGATCAACACAAATATCAGCTATAACTGGACCATCATGATTTATCATTTCTTCAATAACTTTATTTAACTCCTTAGGTTTAGTGGCTCTAATTCCTTTTATACCATAGGATTCAGCTAACTTTACAAAATCTGGTAATGAATCTGTATAACTTTCAGAATACCTACCACCGTGAAAAAACTCTTGCCATTGTCTTACCATTCCTAAATACCTATTATTTAATATAAATACTTTTACTGGTAATCTGTATTGTTTTACTGTAGATAATTCTTGAATATTCATTAAAAATGATGCCTCTCCAGCAACGCAAACTACAAGTGATTTAGGTTTTGCAATTTGTACTCCTAATGCAGCAGGGAAACCATACCCCATAGTACCTAATCCTCCTGAAGTCATCCATCTTTTAGGTTTCTCGAAATTTATATATTGTGCTGCCCACATTTGATGTTGCCCTACTTCAGTGGTAATATAAAAATCTTTTTTCCTTATTTTAGCATTTAGTGATATTAAAGCTTGCTGGGGTTTTATTATAGTTTCTGAATTATTGAAGGATAAACAATTTTTACTTTTCCATTTTTTAATTTTTAACCACCATTTATTTTTGTTTATATTAATTTTTTTAAAATTTTTTTCTCTTAGCTTACTATTTATTATTTTCAAAACTTTTGATGCATCTCCAATTATAGCTACGTCTACTTCAACATTCTTATTTACGGATGAAGGATCTATATCAATATGAATTTTTTTTGATTTAGGAGAAAAACTATCAAGTTTTCCAGTTATTCTATCATCAAACCTTGCACCGATATTTATCATCAAATCACAGTCATGCATTGCCATATTGGCTTCATATGTTCCATGCATACCTAGCATACCTAAAAATAAAGAATTTGAAGCCGGAAAAGCGCCTAACCCCATTAATGTTGAAGTTACAGGAAAATTACATAATTTAGATAATTTTATTAGCTCATCACTTGCCTTAATACCTGAATTTATTAAACCTCCACCAATATAAACTATAGGTTTTTTAGAACTACAAATTAAATCAACAGCTTTAAATATTTGCTCTTTGGATTTATTTAAACTCTTTAATTTAATATTTTTATTTTTGATATTTATTTTCAAACTATTATTATAACTAGTAGTATTGTTTTGTACGTCTTTAGGTAAGTCTACTACCACAGGTCCTGGTCTACCGCTAGAAGCTATTCTAAAACCCTCTGTAATTACTTCCTGAATATCATTAACATCTTTAACTAAATAATTATGCTTTGTGCAAGACCTAGTGATGCCAACAGTATCAGCTTCTTGAAATGCATCTGTACCTATTAAATGTGTAGGAACCTGTCCAGTAATACAAAGTATAGGGATACTATCCATAAGTGCATCTGTTAGCCCTGTCACTGCATTAGTGGCTCCTGGTCCTGAAGTAACTAATACTACACCTGTTTTTCCTGTAGATCTAGCATAACCCTCTGCCATGTGTACAGCACCCTGTTCGTGCCTCACCAATATATGTCTTATTCTATTTTGTTTAAAGATTTCATCGTAAATAGGTAAGATTGCTCCACCCGGATATCCAAATATAAACTCCACATCTAAATCTTTTAAAGCTTTTAATACTATTTCTGCTCCTGTGCAAAGCATGTGCTACTCCTTTTATTATTTTACATTAATTTATTTTAAGAAAACTTTCCACTATTAAAGGAATGTCTTTAATAGAGTTGGTTTTTAAATCTTCGTTAAACCTATTTTTAAACCATGTTTTTTGTCTCTTAGCATAGCTTTTAGTTTTTTTTAATATATTAGCTCTAGCTTCATTAATAGAAATTTTTCCTTTTAAATAATCAATTATTTCAACATATCCTATTGCCTTTTCTATATTACAATTTTTTACTTTATTTTTGTTGATCTCTATTTCATTTATTAATCCTTTTTTT
>NZFJ01000008.1 GCA_002690625.1 Rickettsiales bacterium | reverse complement strand
GTTGAGTCTTCAAAAAATAAATTAATTATATTTTTCTCTGATAATTTTTTTATTTTTTTATTTTTTTTATTATTAAGAAATTTTTCAGCGCTATTTAAAAAATTATTTATATCTTTAACACTTAGATCTTTAATTGATAATAAATGTTTATTAGACATTTTCATCTACAAGTTGATTATTAACACTATCTAAACAGCTTTGGAGGATCCAAGTAGCTGATGCAGCATCGATATTTTTTTTAATATTATTTTTTTTAATTCCTGCTTTTTTCATTTCCTTTAATATTCCAATAGAAGAAAAACGTTCGTCCCATAGAAGAATAGGTAAATTAAATCTTTTTAGCAATATACTGGCAAATGTAATAACAGATTGTGAACTTTTACCTTTTGTACCATTTTTATTTAAAGGTAAACCTATTACAAAAGAGTTAACTTGATTTTCAATAATTATTTTCTCTATTTCTAATAAATCAAAATATTGTTTTTTTCTAAAAAGGGTTTTATGAGTAAGTGCTATTTTCTTTAAATTATCTGACATTGCTAACCCAAGAGTTTTTTTTCCTACATCAATACTAAGTATTTTTCCTGTAATTTCAAAAGAAACCTTGAAAATATTTATATCATATGTGATTTTATTTAATATATTAGTATTTATATTTTGAAACATACTAAATATGAAAAGTATCATAAAACTAAAAATAAGAAACAAAAATGTTTATAGATAATAAAGTAACTAAAAAAATAGCAAGTTTAGCCAAGATAGAGTTAACTGATGAGGAAATAGAAGAATTTTCTGTAGACCTCTCAAATATTTTAAGTTGGATGGAAGAGTTAAAGAAAGTAGATGTAACCGGTATAGAAGCAGTTACCAGTGTTAATGATACAGTATTATCTGAAAGAGAGGATAGTGATATTAAACTTGAGATAGAAAAGAAAGAGGTTCTTAAAAATGCTCCAGATAAAGTAGGAGATTATTTTACAGTACCTAAAGTGATTGAATAAAATGACTAAACTTTATAAGCTTTCTTTAAAGGAAACACTTGAAAATTTATCAAAGAGAGAAATATCAAGTTTAGAATTGATTAACTGTTATATAGAAAGAATTAATACTCTAGATAAATATAACTTAGTTTCAGAAAAACTATATGAAGATGCATTAATATTAGCTAAAAAATCGGATTCTAAAAAAAAAAAGTGAAAGATTAGTTCTTGAGGGCATACCTATTGCTGCAAAAGATATTTTCTGTACAAAAAATAATAAAACAACTGCAAGTTCAAATATTTTAAATGGTTTTATTTCACCTTATGAGTCCACTGTAACTAATAATCTAAAAAAATCAGGAGCAATAATATTATGTAAAACAACTATGGATGAATTTGCTATGGGTTCTGCTAGTGATACGTGTAATTTGGGGAAAGTAATAAATCCTTGGACAACTGATTTTGAGAAACCATTTACTCCAGGAGGTTCTTCTGGAGGATCTGCTGGAATTATAGCTGCTTCTGGAGCATGCTTTTCTTTAGGAACAGATACTGGAGGTTCTATTAGACAACCAGCAGCATTTTGTGGAGTAGTTGGATTAAAACCAACTTATGGCACTTGCTCACGTTATGGTATGATTGCTTTTGCTTCTTCATTAGATCAGGCTGGACCTATAACAAGGAATGTAGAAGATGCTGCTTATGCATTATCTAATATGGCTTCATATGATGAAAAAGATTCTACTTCCTCAAAGAAAGAAGTTCCAAATTTATTTAATAAATTAAAAAATGGTGTAAAAGGCTTAAAAATTGGTATACCAAAAGAATATAATATTGAAGGCATATCTTCAGAAATAAAAGAGCTATGGGATAAAGGTAAAGAAATACTATCATCTCAAGGTGCTGAAATAATTGAAATTTCTTTACCTCACTCTAGGTTTGCTCTGCCTACTTATTATATTATAGCTCCTGCAGAGGCATCCGCAAACTTATCTAGATATGATGGAGTTAAATATGGTTATAGATCAAAAAAAGAATTCAAAGATTTAAATGATATGTATTGTAAAACTAGAGGAGAAGGTTTTGGTAAGGAAGTAAAAAGAAGATTATTAATAGGTACTTATGTACTATCTTCCGGATACTATGATGCATATTATATACACGCTCAAAAAGTAAGAAAGAAAATTATCGAAGACTTTAATTTATCTTTTAAGACAGTTGATTTAATCTTAACACCTACTGCTCCTAGTGATGCATTTATGATAGGAGAAAAAAATGATGATCCTATTTCAATGTATTTGAATGATATTTTTACTGTTCCAAGTAGTTTGGCTGGCTTACCTGCTATATCTATTCCAGCAGGACTAAGCTCTAATAATAAACCTTTAGGTTTACAATTAATAGCTAATTCCTTTAGAGAAGATTTATTGGTACAGTCTGCATATTTATTAGAACAAGAAGTTAAGTTTAAGCACAAACCAAAAATTGATAGTTAATATGAACAATGGAAAAGCAAATATTATTAAAGGTAAAACAGGCATTTGGGAAATTGTTATTGGGCTAGAAGTTCATGCTCAAATTAGTACTAATTTAAAATTATTTTCTAATGGTTCTACAAAATTTATAAAAGAAGCCAACAAAAACTTAGACTTTTTAGACGTAGGTTTACCTGGAACACTTCCTGTAATTAACAAACATGCTATTGATCAAGCAATTAAAACTGGTTTGGCTCTTAATTCAAAGATCAATAAAAAATCAATTTTTGATAGAAAAAATTATTTTTATCCTGATTTACCATTAGGTTATCAAATTAGTCAATTTAAAGATCCTATTGTAAGTGATGGATTTATAGACATTGATATAAATGAAAAAGAGATCAAAAAAATAAGAATTGAAAGACTTCATTTAGAGCAAGATGCTGGAAAATCATTACATGATCAAGATCCAAAAAGGACCTTTATAGATTTTAATAGAGCAGGAGTAGCACTAATGGAAATCGTATCTTATCCTGATTTGAGTGATTGGGAAGAAGCTGGAAATTATTTATCAAAACTCAGAAGTATTTTACGTTTTGTCAAGACTTGTGATGGAAATATGGAAGAAGGATCGTTGAGGTGTGATGCTAATGTATCAGTTAGAAAATCAGGAGAAAGATTAGGAACAAGATGTGAAATAAAAAATTTAAATTCTATAAAAAATCTTGAAAAAGCTATTGAGTTTGAAGCTAATAGACAGGTAAAAATAATAGAAGAAGGAAAAACAGTTGATCAAGAAACAAGATTGTTTGACACAAATTTAGGAAGAACTAAAACAATGAGATCTAAAGAAGAAGCTCATGATTATAGGTATTTTCCAGATCCTGATCTTTTGCCTTTAATTTTAACTCAAACAAGGATAGACAATATTAGAAAAACCCTTCCTGAGTTGCCAGATGAACTTAAAGAAAGACTAAAAAAGCAATATGATTTAACTTCATATGATGCAAGAGTTATTTCCTCTGAATTAGAAATAGCAGAATATTTCGAAGAACTATCAAAAAACAGAGATGCTAAACAAGCAGCTAATTGGATTATTACTAATCTATTTGGAAAATTAAATAATTTAAATTTAAATATCAGTAAATCACCTATTACGGCGATATCCTTAGGTAAATTATTAGATTTGATTAATAATCAAACTATATCAAATAAAATTGCTAAGGATGTTTTTGATGAAATGTTTACTACTGGTAAAGCAGCCTCTGTTATAATTGAAGAAAAAGGATTAAAACAAATAAGTAATTCCGATGAAATAGAAATATTAGTAGATAAAATAGTTAAAGATAATGAAAAACAAAAGAAACAATATCAAGATGGTAATACTAAAGTTTTAGGCTGGTTTGTTGGCCAAATCATGAAAGAAACCAAAGGACAGGCAAACCCTTCATTAGTAAATGAAATTATAGTTAAAAAGTTAAAAAGTTAATGTTTTATAAAACAAATCTTAATAATCATGGTTTAAAATATGATCCTTTTAAGTCATGCATAATACCTAGACCCATAGCTTGGATAACTACAGTTAGTAATAAAGGCATAGATAATTGTGCTCCATATAGTTTTTTTAATGGAGTGGCTTCTAACCCACCAATGATTATGTTCGCCAATAATGGATCTTTGCCCTCTGGAAATGGTCCTAAAGATACATTTTCAAATATTAAAGATAATAAAGAGTTTGTTATTAATATTTCCACTTATAGTAATAAAGATAAAATGAACGAAACTTGTTTTCCTTTAGAACCAGAAAAAAGTGAACTAGATTTGGCTAAATTAGAAACTAGTAGTAGCAAAATAGTAAAACCTAAGTCTTTAAAAATTTCACCAATTAATATGGAATGTATGCTTTATAAAATAATTGATTTACCATCAAAAGAAAAAGGCGAATATAATGGTATTATTATAGGAGAGGTTTTAGGAATAAATATAGATGATAACTGTATAAAAGATGGAATGGTAGATGTAAAAAAAATAAAACCCCTGGCTAGATTAGGTTATATGGATTATTGTTATGTTGATAATATTTTTAAAATGAATAGGCCAAAATAATGATAGATCTTTATACATGGAGCACTCCTAATGGTAGAAAAATTTCTATTATGTTAGAAGAGTTAGGTTTAGAATATAAAGTTTACCCTATAAATATAACTAAGAATGAACAGTATTCTACTGATTTTCTAAAATTAAGTCCTAATAATAAAATACCCGCTATTTATGATAGAGAAAATAAAATATCTTTAATGGAGTCTGGAACAATACTTTTATATTTGGCTGAAAAATATAATAAGTTTTTTCCTAAAGGGCTTAATGAAAAATATAAATATATGGAATGGCTTTCTTTTCAAATAGCTTCACAAGGACCAATGTTAGGGCAAGCACATCATTTTTTAAAGTTTAATAAAGGAAAATCTATATACGCTGAAAAACGCTACAAAGAAGAGGCTGAAAGGCTATACCAAGTAATTAACAAGAGGCTAAATCATTATAATTATTTAGGAGGTAGTGAATTTTCGATTGTTGATATTGCTACATGGCCATGGATTGCAAGGTTTGAATGGCACCAGGTGGATATAACAAAATATGAAAAAGTTTGTGATTGGTATAACTTGATTAGTGCAAGAAATGCAGTTAAAAAAGGATATGATATACCAAAAATAGGAGCATTAATTCCTAAAATATAATATTTTAGTGTTTGTAGATTTATGAGAATTTTATTAGTTACTAGACTTTTTACAGGGTTTGAAACAAGTTTAAATAGATTGATTTGGGAACCTGAAGGCTTACCTACAATATATAAATTAGTTGAAAGACTAGATAAAGATAACGAACTTTTTTTTTTTTTATTAGCTAAAGACTCTGGAAAAACTTACACATCTGGTTGGAAAGAAAAGAAAGATTTAACTAGGAGATTAAAGGGATTAAAAGCGAAAGTATATGTTTTTGCTGGTATCAACTTCTTTTCAAATATCATTCCAAAAAAATTAGCAATGATATTGAGAGACTTTAGGCATTTATTGAAAATTACTTTTTATATTTATAGAAAAAAGCCTGATATTATTTATTGTGATTCATCAAATGTTGTAATTGCTGCCATATTAAAATTAATTTATCCAAAAATACCTTTAGTTTTAAGGGTCTTAGGGATATGTTCATTTTTAAGATCACTTCTTTATACAAAAAAAATAATACACAGAATTTATAGACTTGCATTTAAATCCAATTTTTCCGCTGTTATAGGAACTCAAGAAGGAAGTGGAATAGAGATATGGTTTGAAAAAGCATTAAGACATGATGTTAAGAAATATATTTTACTAAATGGTGTAGATCAAAACAAAACAAATATAGAAACTATTAGAAAATATAGTGGTATAAAAAAAAAATTTGATAAAAAAATACTAATTTTATTTATTGGTAGATTAGAAGAGTATAAAGGCATAAGAATATTTTTAAGTTTAGCTTTAAATTTATTAGAAAAATTTAATACTAGAGTAGCTTTTTTAATAGTAGGTGATGGCTCTATGTACGATTTTGTAAAAACTTCGGTAAATAATTCAAATTACAAAAATAGTTTTGAATTATTACGAAATGTTCCACATAGTGAGGTTATGCAAATTCATAAGATATCTGATATATATATTTCAACTAATAAAGATGGTAATTTAAGTAATGCAAATTTAGAAGCAATTAATTCAAATGATTGTATGCTAATTCCTAAACCAAGAAAATCTGAAAATATTGATATAAAAACATACTCATTGTTAAAAGATTCAGTAGTTTATTATGAATTAGAAGACATTGAGGAATTAATGGAGAAAGTAAAATTTTTAATTCTTCATCCTAATGAAATAAAAAAAATGAAATTGAAAGTCTCAAAAAGAAAGAGTAAATTTATAAGGTCTTGGAAGGAAAGAATAAAAGAAGAAGAAGATATCTTGCTTAATTTATAATATGTGAATTTATGTGTGGAATTTTTGGAATAATAGGTAGTAACGAAAGGTTATCTTATGAACTAAAGATGTTAGCAAGTTTTGCTTCTCGAAGAGGAAAGGACTCAAGTGGTTTTTTATATTACGATAATGATTACAAAGTGAAAAAGGCTGACTATGACATCGTTAAATTAAAAAAAAATATTAATTTCAATAATTCTAATTTAATTATCGGAATAGGAAGACTTATTACCAATGGTAATAATGATAATCAGCCATTTTTAATTGATAAATCAGCTATTTTTCATAATGGAATAGTAGTAAATGATAAAGAATTATTTGACAGTGAGTCACTAGAAAGATACGGAGAGATTGATACAGAAATTATATTATCTTTAGCAAAGAAATATTTAAAAAATAATAATTTAAGTAAAGTATCAGAAATTATTTTACAGAAATGTATAGGTACCATGTCGGTTGCTATGGTCTTCTATGAAATAGGAAAATTAGTTCTTTTCTCAAATAATGGTAGTTTATATTATTCAAAAAAAAAAAATTCTGAATATTTTTCATCAGAATTTTTTCATCTTAAAAAAATAGGATGTGATAAAATTATTAAATTAATTAATGAAGTAAAAGTAATAGATATACCTGTGCAAAGTAATAATAAATTAGAAATAGAAGAGTATAAGATTAAAAGAAGATCTTTAGTACCCAATAAAAACTATTTAAATGCAAGTAAAAAACTACTTGAAAATACTATGCCTAAGCTAGTCAGATGTAAAAAATGTCTATTACCTCATACCATGCCATTTATATATTTTGATGATAAGGGTGTCTGTAATTACTGTAATAATTATAAGAAAAAAAATGAGCCTAAACCATTTCAGGAATTAATCAATATAGTCAAACCATACAAAAATATTAATAATGATAACTGTATAGTTCCGTTTTCAGGAGGAAGGGACAGTTCTTTTGCTTTACACCTTATAGTAAAAGAATTGCATTTAAAGCCTATTACCTATACTTACGATTGGGGTATGACTTCTGATATAGGTAGAAGAAATATTAGTTTAATGTGTTCAAAACTAGGAATAGAAAATATTATAGTTGCTGCTGATATTAAAAAGAAAAGAGATAATATAAAAAAAAATGTAGAAGCTTGGTTAAAAAAACCTCATTTAGGTATGATAAGTTTATTTACAGCTGGTGATAAACATTTTTTTCAATACGTTGAGAATATTAAAAAAGAAACTAAAATAAACTTGCATATTTGGGGAGATAGTCCTTATGAAATAACTCATTTTAAATCAGGGTTTTTAGGTATTCCGCCAAATCTTAAAGAAGAAAGAGGCTATTCAAAAGGCATCTTAAAACAAATTAAATATCAATCTTTAAGATTAAATCAAATGCTTAAAAATCCGAGATATTTAAACAGCTCTCTGTGGGATACTTTATCCGGCGAATACTATAGAAGTATAAAAAAATCAGAAAATTATCATTTTATATTTGATTATTGGAAATGGGATGAAAAAGAAATTGAAAGTACTCTTGTAGACCAATATGGATGGGAGTTATCTAAAGATACGGGGACTAGTTGGCGAATAGGAGATGGTACAGCTGCATTTTATAATTATATATATTATACAGTAGCTGGTTTTACAGAACATGATACTTTTAGAAGCAATCAAATAAGAGAAGGAGATATTACCCGAGAAGAAGCCTTAAAATTAGTTGAGGATGAGAACAGACCAAGATATCCAAATATAAAATGGTATGCGG
>NZFJ01000007.1 GCA_002690625.1 Rickettsiales bacterium | reverse complement strand
TTTTTATTTTTAGTTTTCTTTTTTTTCAATATTTTGTAATTATTATTAATAAAAACTAGTGTTTGAATTTCATCCAAGCATTCAATCTCTTTATTGAAATACTTATTGAGCACTTTAGCAAAATATAATTTATTATTATTCTTTTTTTTTTCTATAATAGATTTTATAAAGCTTATTTTTTTTAAGTTAGTGCCAAATGATATATCATTTTTAAAATTTAAATCAGCTCCAGCGAACATTCTCTTGTAGCCTTTTAGAGCGGGAAGAAATTGTCCTCTTTTAGGATGGCCATCTTTTCCTGTATCTTTTTTGGAAAAACTTTGATTAAAAAATATCCAATGCCCTCCATATGGTAAAATATTTTTTTTTCTGAAAAAACTATCTGAGTCTATAATGTCTTTTAAAAACTCCACCTTGTTTTCTATTATAGTATCTCTATCTATTTTCTTTTTCACTTTATACTAAACTCTTTTCTAATTTTTATTGAATGTTCTCCGAGTTTAGGAACTTTTTTAAATTTAGAATTATTATGGAGAGTTATTGGAGGTATAAATTTAATATCATTTTTTTTACCAATATTAGCGAGCTTTAATTGTGGATGCCGCGATAACTCTTCTATTGAATTTAACAATCCAAAAGCTATTTTGTATTTTTTGAAATCAGCAACTATTTTTTTAGAATCAATAGTTTTAATTTTTTTTATAATAAAATTATTTAAGGTTTTTTTATTTTTTAACCTTAAAGAAGGAGTATTATATTTAAGTTCAAAACTATTAGGAATTTTTAGAATTTCTTTAGACAATAAAACCCACTCTCTTTCATTCTGAATAGAAAATAGTATATTTTTTTTATCCTTAGTTAAAAAACATCCATAAGGTACGATAGAAGGATGAGCTAACCCTACTCTTTTTGGAGAACTTTTAGTATATTTATATTGAAGAAAAGGAACATTCATCCATTCACTTAAACTTTCAAATAGTGATAATTTTATTGAACTTCCCTTTCCTGTATAGCTCTTTTTAATTAGTGCTTCAAGAATTAATGAATAAGCATTTAAACCACAAGCTATATCGCAAACTGATACGCCTACTCTTCCTGGTTCTTTTTCTGTTCCAGTTAAACTACATAACCCTACTTCAGCTTGCACTAGCAAATCATAAGCTTTTAATTTTGAATAAGGACCAGTAGCTCCGTAACCTGAAATATCGCAAGTTATTAAAGAGTTATTAATTTTTCTTAATGATTTACTATCAAGCCCTACTTTATTTAAAGCATTAGGTCCTAAATTTTGTACAAATATGTCTGCCTTTGAAATTGTATTCTTGATGAGTTCAACATCTGCTTTATTCTTTATATCTGCAATAAGACTTTCTTTTCCTCTATTCAACCAAACAAAATATGTGCTTTGCCCTTTAACAAAGTTATCATAATATCTTGCAAAATCTCCTTCTTTTCTTTCTATTTTAATAACTCTAGCTCCTGCATCAGCTAATTTAGCTGTACAATAAGGAGCGGCAACTGCTTGTTCAATTGAAACCACTAATTTATTTTTAAAAAAATTTTTCATTAATATGATCTCGGTAAACCAAGAATTTTATGAGAAATATAAGCCAAAATCATGTTAGTAGAAACTGGTGCTATTTGATATAATCTAGTTTCTCTGTATTTTCTTTCAATATTATATTCTTCGGAAAAAGAGAATCCTCCAAAAGTTTGCATTGCAGCTTCTGCTGCCTCCCATGATGCTTCTGCAGAAAGCATTTTTGATATATTAGCTTCCTTTCCACAACTTTTACCACTATCAAAAAGTTTACATCCATCTACTAAGATATATTCTGCTGCTATTGTTCGCGCGTAAGCTTTAGAAATTGGAAATTGAATAGCTTGGTTTTTTCCAATAGGTCTTCCAAAAACCTCTCTATTTTTAGCATAATCTACACTTTTATCTATAAAATATTTAGCATCTCCTATGCATTCTGAGGCTATCAAAAGTCTTTCTGCGTTGAGTCCGTCTAAAATATAATCAAAACCTTTACCTTCTTCGCCAACCAGACAATCTTCTGATACTTCTAAGTTATCAAAAAATACTTCTGTAGTAGAATGATTGATCATTGTTCTTATTGGTTTTATTATTATTTCTTTATTTATAAATGGCCTCATATCAATTAAAAATAGTGATAAAGCATTTCTTTTATTTTTTGATTCCTTACAAGTTTTAGCTAAAAGTAATATTAAATCTGAGTGTTCAGCTCTGCTAGTCCAGACTTTTTGTCCATTTATTAAAAATTTATTATTTTTTTTTATAGCTGTTGTTTTTATAGATAATGTATCTGTCCCACTAGTAGGCTCAGTTACTCCAAAAGCCTGTAATCTTAAATTACCTTTAGCTATATCTAATAAGTATTTTTCTTTTAATTTTTCTGAGCCATGTCTTAGCAAGGAACCCATAATGTACATTTGTGCATGACATGCGGCTCCATTCCCGCCACTTCTATGTATCTCTTCTAAAATTACTGCTGCTGCTCTAAGGTTTAATCCGCTTCCTCCATATTTTTCTGGTATTAAGCAGCCCAAATATCCAGATTTAGTAAGTTCGTTTACAAATTTTGTAGGATAACTTCTATTGCGATCAAGTTCTTGCCAGAAGACCTCAGGAAAGTTTTTGCAAATTGCTTTTATACCTTCCCTTAGCTCATGCCAATCCATATTATAATTATCTATTATACTATTCATATTTATTTTTTTAATTAATTATATAAAAAAAAAATATTTTTATCAAAATAGATTGAATTAATTATGTACAGGTGTATATAATAGAAGTATTAAAAAATAATAATATGTTAATAGATCCATATAATAGACCAGTTAATTACTTAAGAGTTTCTGTTACTGACAGATGCGATTTTAGATGTCAGTATTGTATGGCAGAAAATATGAAGTTTTTGCCTAAGAAAGATTTACTTTCGTTAGATGAAATAGAGAGAATTTGTACTTCTTTCATAAATTTAGGCACTAGAAAAATTAGGATTACTGGAGGAGAGCCCCTTGTACGTAAAAATGTCATGAGTTTATTTAAAAATTTAGGTGTTTTTATAAATAAAAAAAAATTAAATGAGCTTACTTTAACAACTAATGGATCTCAATTAGAAAAATATGCTGAAGAATTATATGAATATGGCGTAAGAAGAATTAATGTTTCAGTCGATACACTAAAGCCAAATTTATTCAGAGAGCTTACAAGAAGAGGTGATTTAGATAAAGTCTTAAAAGGAATAGAAAAAGCAATCAAAGTTGGTCTAAAAATCAAAATTAATACTGTTGCTTTAAAAGAAACCAATGAATTTGAATTATTAGATATAATGACTTGGGCTCATTCAAATAATTGTGATATTACCTTTATAGAAACTATGCCCTTAGGAGAAATTGATATTGATAGAACTGATCAATTCCTACCTTTATCTAAAGTTAAAGAAACATTATCAAAAAAATATACATTGCAAAATAGCAAGTATTATACAGGTGGTCCATCAAGATATTTTCAAGTATTAGAAACTAAAGGAAGAGTTGGGTTTATTACTCCTTTAACACATAACTTCTGTGAACTTTGTAACAGAGTGCGTTTAACTTGTACTGGTAAACTTTACATGTGTTTAGGACAAGAAGACTCGGCTGATTTCAAAGAAGCTGCAAGATCTGTAAATTGGGAAGCATCCTTAAAAGAAGCTATAACTGAAGCTATATCAAGAAAGCCCAAAGGCCATGATTTTGTAATTAGGAGAAAACAAGCTCCCTCAGTAAACAGACACATGAGTGTGACTGGTGGCTAAAAATAAATGAAAACGGTTAAACCTTTTTTTTTAGCAGCAAATTCTAAAAAAGCCCAAGATACACTAAAAATCTTAAAAAAAAAATATTCTAACTTTTCTCTATTAAATGCGAATGTTGTTGTTGTGTTAGGGGGAGATGGAACAATATTATCATTAATAAATGATTCGGTTTATTTGAATAAAAAAATATTTGGTATGAATAGAGGAACTGTAGGTTTTTTAATGAACAACTATAAACCTCAAGATCTAATTCAAAGAATAAAAATTTCTAAAGAAACAAAGCTTAACCCCGTTCAAATGAAAGTTATGGACATCAACAACAAAGTACATAATGCTCTTTCTTTAAATGAAGTATCTCTGTTAAGACAAAATAGATTTGCTGCCAATGTAAAAGTGAAAATAAACAATAAAGTAAAAATTAATAAACTAGTGTGTGATGGAATACTTGTCTCCACTCCGGCTGGAAGTACAGCTTATAATTTATCAGCTCATGGACCAATTTTACCTCTTAATTCTACTCTATTAGCCTTAACACCAATTTGTCCTTTTCGTCCTAGAAGATGGAAAGGAGCTATACTACCAGAAAAAAGTAAAATTACTTTTGAAATAATAAATGCAGAAAATAGACCAGTTAGTGCTACTGCTGGACAAGTTGAGGTAAGAAATGTTAAAAAAGTTGAAGTTTCTTATAACCTTAAAAAAACACTTAGACTGCTATTTGACAAAGATCATAATTTAGAACAAAAAATTCTAGATGAACAATTTATACTATAGGTGAATTATGGAAAATAAAATAAGTGCCCTTATTACAGGTGGCGCCTCTGGTTTAGGAGAAGCAACTGTAAGAGAAATAATAAAAAATGGTGGGAATGTGTCGATTATGGACTCTCAGGAAGAAAAAGCAAAAGTTTTAATAAATGAACTTGGAGATTCTTGTTCCTTTTTTAAAACAGATGTAACTAATGAAGAAAGTGTAAATGAAGCTATTAAAGCAAGCATAGATAAGCACAAGCATATTAATTTGCTAGTAAATTGTGCAGGAATTGGAATAGCTAATAAAGTAATAGGAAAAGAAAAACTACATGATACTAATATTTTCCAAAAAGTAATAAATGTAAATTTAATTGGTTCTTTTAATGTTTTGAAACTAGCTGCAGAAAAAATGATAGAAAATAAACCTGATAATGAAAATTTTAGAGGCGTTATAATAAATACTGCATCAATTGCAGCATTTGATGGTCAAATAGGTCAAGCAGCATATAGCGCTTCAAAGGGAGGAATTGTAAGTCTAACCTTGCCTTTAGCTAGAGAATTTGCACGCTATGGAATAAGAGTGTGTACAATAGCTCCAGGTTTATTTGAAACTCCTATGATGGCAGGATTACCAGAAAAAGCATACAATGCATTAGTTGAATCTACGTTATATCCAAAAAGACTAGGTAAACCTGAAGAATATGCAAAGCTTGTAATAGCAATATTTCAGAATAATATGTTAAATGGTGAAATTATCAGATTAGATGGCTCACTTAGAATGGCGCCTAAGTAATCTAAAGTTTTTTTACTATATTAAATGTGGCTTTAGCAAGGGGTTCAACATCCTTTCCAATATCTTTAGCGTTAGGTGAACTTTCATTTCCATTTACATATCTCGCGTAAACGCCCTCTAAAATAGAAATAGATCTAAATAAAGATAAAACAACATAAAAAGTCGGATCAAAGTTTTTTATTTTTCTTATTTTACAGTATTCAGTTACTAATTCTTCTATAGTAGGTATATTTAAATTATTCAAGTCTGCTCCGTTTAGACCATGTCTTTCTCCGAATGGTATATAGTGAGCATACAAAAAATATCCTAAATCTGCAAAAGGATGTCCCAAAGTAGATAGTTCCCAATCAAGAACAGCACTAACTTTAAAATCTTTTTTGCCACATATTGTGTTACCTATTCTGTAATCTCCATGAACAATAGTAGTTTCATCATAGTACGGAATATTGTTATTTAACCAGTCAATAATTTTTTGCATTTCTGGAAGTTCTCTTTGTTTAGATAAATGCCATTGTTTTTCCCATCTATTAATCTGCCTATTTACGTAATTGCCTATTTTGCCAAAACCTTCTAGATTTATTAAAGAAAAATCTACGTTATGTAAATTTGCTAACATTCTAACTAATTCTAAATAATAAGTTTTTCTACCATCTTTTTCCTCTATATCTAATATACTGTCAAAAACTCTGCCTTGTATTATATTCATGATATAAAAAGGAGTTCCAATAACACTACTATCTTCACATATTTCTATCATCTTTGGACAAGGAACGTTAGATTTTTCTAGAGATTTCTGAACTTTATACTCCCTTTCTATTGCATGAGCAGAAGGTAACAACTTTCCTGGTGGTTTTTTTCTTAAAATTAAATTTTCTTTATTTTCAAAAAAAAGAACATATGTAGGATTTGATTGTCCTCCTACAAACTGCTTAATTGAGTTAACTTTTCCATCGATATTGGGATTGCTCTTTAGCCATAAGTTTAGTTTATCTATATCTAACTTATGATTTTCCCTAACGTCTACTAAGTTTTCGGGTAGCATAAATTAGTTATATTTCCTTAATTCTAATTTGGCAATTTGGTTTCTGTGAACTTCATCTGGGCCATCGGCTAACCTCAATAACCTAGCTTGAGCATAAGCTTGAGACAAACCGAAATCATCACTTACTCCACCTCCTCCATGAGCTTGTATTGCCCAATCTACAACTTTACATGCTATATTTGGTGCTGCTACTTTTATCATGGCGATTTCCATTCTTGCTTCTTTATTTCCAACTGCATCCATCTTGTATGCAGCATTAAATGTTTGTAATCTAATTTGATCAATTGCAATTCTTGCTTCAGCTATTCTCTCTTGGGTAACAGTCTGAGAAGAAACAGGTTTACCGAAGGCAACTCTAGACTTTGTTCTCTTACACATTTTTTCTAATGCAACTTCTGATAATCCAATTAACCTCATACAATGATGAATTCTTCCTGGCCCCAACCTTCCCTGAGCAATTTCAAATCCTCTTCCTTCTCCTAATAATAAATTTTCTTTAGGAACTTTAACATTTGAAAAAGAAACCTCAGCATGTCCGTGAGGAGCATCTGTAAAACCAAAAACTGGAAGATATCTTTCAACTTTAATTCCTGGTGTATTCATAGGAATTACTATTTGAGACTGCTGTTTATGTTTATCAGGATTTTTTGGATCAGTTTTTCCCATAAAAATTAACACCTTACATCTAGGATCCATTGCTCCAGAAGTCCACCATTTTTTTCCATTAATTACATATTCATTATCACGCTTTTCGATACTAGACTCTATATTTGTAGCATCGGAAGATGCTACATCTGGTTCTGTCATTGCAAATCCTGATCTTATTTCGCCTTTTAATAAAGGTCGTAGCCACTTCTCTTTAAGCTCTTCTGAAGCATACCTTTCAAAAACCTCCATATTGCCAGTATCTGGTGCATTACAATTAAAAACCTCCGGTGCAAAAAGAGATCTTCCCATAATTTCACATAATGGTGCATAATCTAAGTTTGTTAAACCAGCTCCTTTATCACTTTCAGGCAAAAATAAATTCCATAAGCCCTGATCTTTAGCTTTTATTTTCAAACCTTCAATTATTTCTGATGGCTGCCATATATCCCCGGAATTTATCTCTTCAATTATATTTTTTTCATTCGGATATATATTATCATCCATAAATAACTTTAACTTTTCTTGTAACTCCTTAGATTTTTTTGAAAACTCAAACATTTAACCCTCTATATTTATATTGCTTTTAGTATAAAAACTTCTACCCAATCGCCTTTTGAGGCATTGAAGCCCTTAACTAATCCTATTTTATTATAACCTAAATTATTATCATTAACAATTTCATTCAATTTTTTGTAATAACTTTCTTCTATAATCAAATAATTATATGATTTATAGCTATGTATAAAATTTTCAATATTTTTATAAATTTTTATATCTGTTCCTATCTCAAAGACTAAACTGGGCTCGTTATAACCTAATGCAGATATAAGCTTTGGATCATATATTTTATTATCATTTTTTATAACTTCAGCTATATCTTTACTAATCCATATTTCTTTTAGGTTAGGCAAAATTGATAAATATACAACTAATGTAAAAACATTAGCAAAGAATATTAAGTAAAAAAAACTTTTTATAATTTCTTTTTTATATAAGAAAACAAAAGTAAAGTTATTCAAAATTAATAAAATAAAAATATTAATAATATTAAAATTAG
>NZFJ01000006.1 GCA_002690625.1 Rickettsiales bacterium | reverse complement strand
TAAAAGAAAAAATGCCGTATATAAATAATAAAGGAGAATTAAACTGTATATTGATATCATATTATTTGCTGTATTAGCTGCTGTATTAGCAACAAACCTTTATAGATTGCTGGGTAAAAAAACTTTTTCGGAAAAAAGCCCTATGGAAGCAGATACAGACGTGATTAACATAGAAGAAGAAAATATATTTTCTGATAATGTAATGGATTATTCTCAGAAACAAATTTTAAGTTTAGATAAGAACTTTGATTTTAAACATTTTATAGAAGGAGCAAAGGGAGCGTTTCAAACTATAGTTTTGGCTTATAAAACAGGAAAAATTGAAGAAGTAAAGAGTCTTTTAAGTAAAGAGGTTTATGATAATTTCAAAAAAGTTACAAATACAGAAAAAATAAATAAAAAAGAAGAAGTTAAAGATAATATAACATCAATAGAAGCAGCAATATTAAATATTGAAGTTATACAAAGTATAGCAAAAATAAAAGTAGAATTCCTTTCTTACTTAGAAGGGATCAATCGCAATAGCAAAGGTAAAGATGAAAATATAAGAGATGTTTGGACTTTTCAAAAAGACATGAAGAATAATAGTCCTAACTGGACATTGATAGAAGTTAGCGCAGAATGAATAAGCTATTTCTGTTATTTTTTTTTTTTTTCATCTTGTCAATACAATAACAATTTAATACATACCAAGAACTATAAACTTTGGAAAGAGATAGATGATCAAAAAGAGACTAATGTTTTGAATGTCTTAAAATCGATTAAAAAAACTTGTAATTTAAAAAAAGAGAATTTAAGTAAAAACAGTTATTTATATAGAGTTTGTTCAAAAAATTTAGATATTATTAAGATGAAAAAGAAGTCAATAATTGGTTTTTTTAAAAATGATTTTATTTTAGAAAAAAAAAATAATACTTATAATAAGGGCCTAATGACAGGTTATTACGAGCCAGAGTTAAGAGTGTATAATAAATATAGAAAAGATTCTTACCCTATATATAAAAATCCGAAAAAATACGGTGAGGAAAAGTTATATCAAAAAAGTAGAAAAGAAATCAATGAAGGAGCTCTTAATGAAAAAGGGTTAGAGATAGCTTGGGCAGAAAGCGAAATAGAAGTTTTTTTTTTACAAATCCAAGGCTCAGGGAGACTAAAATTTCCTAATGGCAATATAGTTAAAATTAAATATTCAGGTAGTAACGAAAAAAATTATACTTCTATAGGAAAATATTTAATTGATAATAAAAAAATAAAAAAAGAAAAGGTTTCAATGTATTCAATTAAAAACTGGCTTTATAATAATAAAAGTGAGGCTAGAAAAGTTATGGAAGAAAATAAAAGATATATATATTTTGAAGAGTATAAAGGAAACATAAAGGGTGGACTAAAAATTGATTTGGAACCTTTAACTAGTATAGCTGTAGACCCTAAATATCATGAGCCTGGTAGCATATTTATCATTGAGAATGAAAGTAATAAAAAATTTTTTTTTAGTTTAGCTCATGACAGTGGTAAAGCTATTAAAGGTAAAAATAGGATAGATTTATTCACTGGATACGGAAAACAGGCTGAGTTTATTGCATCCAATTTGAAAGCAAAAGTTAATATTTGGAAACTCATTCCTAAATAATAGTTTAATTTCAGTGTTTGACTATATAGTTTAGGATATGTAAAAATAAATTATGAAAAATATATTAGAAATTAATGACTTAAAAAAATTAGCAAAAAAAAAAGTACCAAAAATGTTTTACGACTATGTAGATTCCGGTTCTTTAACAGAGAGTACTTATATGTCAAATGAAGAAGATTTTAAAAAAATTAAACTTAGACAGAGAGTCGGTAAAGATATATCTAAATATAGTCTCAAAAAAAAATTTTTAAAAAAAAATTATGATCTTCCATTTGGTTTTTCTCCTTGCGGTATGGGAGGAATGATGTATCCAGATGGAGAAATTATTGTCGCAAAAGTATGTAAAAAATTTAATATACCTTATTTATTATCAACTATGAGCATATGCTCAATAGAACAAATTGCCGAGAAAACTAACTCCTCATTTTGGTTTCAATTATATGTAATGAAAGATAAGGAATTTGTTAAAGATATCATTGCAAGAGCAAAAGAAGCTCAATGTCACGCTTTAGTATTAACTTTAGATTTGCCTATTCTGGCACAAAGACATCAGGATTTAAAAAATGGATTATCTACACCCCCAAAAGCAACTTTTAATCATCTATGGCAATTGATTAATAGACCTGGTTGGTGTTTTAGAATGTTAAAAACTAAAAATAGAACTTTTGGCAATATAATGGGCCACGCAAAAGGAGTTGATAATTTGTCTTCAATAATAAAATGGACAAATGGACAATTTGATCAGGGCTTGTCTTGGGATTATGTTAAATGGATAAGAAAGCTTTGGAAAGGACCTATTATCTTAAAAGGAATTTTAGATGAAAAGGACGCTTTAATTGCAAAAAGCATGGATGTTCAAGGCATAATTGTTTCTAATCATGGAGGTAGACAGTTAGATGGAACCATTTCTTCAATTGTAGCACTAGAAAACATTTTAAAAAAGATTGGAAAAGGTTTGGAGGTATACTTAGATGGTGGTATACGTTCAGGTCAGGATATAGTAAAAGCACTATCTATAGGAGCTAAAGCAGTTTTTATGGGAAGACCTTATATGTATGGTTTGGGAGCGTGTGGAAAAGAAGGAGTAGAAAAAGTCATAGAAATTCTTACTAAAGAGCTTAAGACCACTATGCTTCTATGTGGTGAAATAGATGTTAATGATCTTAGTAATAGGAACCTATATTAATGGAAAAAAAAAGAAAACTTTCTAAAGAAGAACTAGATTTATGGAAAGTAGTGACTAAAAATGACAATAGGTATAAAGACTATTCTGATGACGTAGATACTATAAATAGCGTTAAAAAAAAAGCAAGTAAAACGAATATTATAAAGACCAAAAATATTGAAAACATTACCATAAAAAAAAGTATTTCTTTAGACTCTATTCAAGTTAATAGAAGAATGAAAGAAAAGCTAGAAAGAGGTATTATTAGACCAGAGGCAAAGCTTGATCTTCATGGAAATAATCAGATAGAAGCAAAAAAAGCATTAATTGAATTTATTACCTCTTCTATTCAAAGTGGTAAAAGATGTATATTAATTATAACTGGAAAAAAAAATACTTATCAGGGGGCCAAAGGAGTTTTAAGGGAAAAACTTCCAGTTTGGCTTAAAGATAATAGTTTAGCAGATAAAGTTCTATCTCATTCTTATGCAACTTACAAAGACGGAGGAGATGGAGCAAGATATGTTTTATTAAGAAAGCAACAAAAGGTTCAAATATGTTAAGGAAAGCAAAAGTTGAGAGAATTACTAAAGAGACAGATATTAAAGTAAGTATAAACCTTGATGGTATTAATAAGTATAATATAAAAACAGGAATAGGTTTTCTTGATCACATGCTTGAACAACTTTCTAAGCACAGCTTAATGGATATAGATCTTTTGGCTAAGGGTGACTTACATATTGATCACCACCATACGACAGAAGATACAGGTTATGCCGTTGGAAAAGCAATTGATGAAGCTTTAGGAGACAGAGCTGGTATTAATAGATTTGGACATGCTTACATTCCTATGGATGAAACATTAACTAGAGTGGTAATAGATTTTTCAGGAAGGCCTTATTTAGTTTGGAAAGTTTTTTTTACTCAAGCTAAATTAGGGGAAATGGATACTGAATTGTTCAAAGAATGGTTTCAAGCTTTTACACAAGCAATAGGTGCTAACTTACATGTTGAGAATTTATATGGAGTAAATAATCATCATATCATAGAGTCATGTTTTAAAGGATTAGCAATTGCTATTAAAAAAGCTATAAAAGTAGATGAAGCAAATAAAAAAAGAATACCTTCAACAAAAGGAAAAATTGTAAAAGATGGGCAAAGATGAATATTGCTTTAGTAAATTATAATTCTGGTAATTTATCTTCTCTTAAAAATTCATTATGTTCAGTAATTAAAAGTTTAAAAAAAAACTATCAAGTTAATATTACGAATGTGCCAGAAAAAATAATAAATGCTGATAGAGTAATATTACCAGGTGTTGGCGATTTTTATAATTGTAAACAGCAACTAATGAAAATAGAAGGAATGGCAGAAGCATTAGATGAGTATATTAAGATTAAAGCCAGACCATTTTTAGGTATTTGTATAGGAATGCATTTAATGGCTAGAGCTAGTTATGAGAGAGGTTTTAACAAAGGATTTGATTTTTTAGACTCTGAAGTTGTGTTAATAGAAAGAAAGAAAGAGGGATTGAGAGTACCTCATATGGGTTGGAATGATTTAACCGTACAAAATAAAAATTATAAAAATAGTTTTGCTTCTATAGATAAAAAAGATTTTTATTTTGTACATAGTTATCATATGAAATGCAAGAATAATGAAGAAGTATTGGCAACTGTGAATTACGGAGAGAGAATGGTTGCGGCAGTTTGCAAAGATAATATATTAGGTGTACAGTTTCATCCTGAAAAAAGTCAAATTAATGGACAACAATTTCTTAGGCAATTTTTAGATTGGAAGCCTTAAAGCGATGATAGAGGTTAAAAAAATAGAAAAATTTGAAAAAGGGGAATTAGAAGAACTTACCTCAGCCACTATGAATGCTATTGAAGAAGGAATTGGTTTTGGATGGATAACTAAACCGCCTAAAAATAAAGTAAAAGAATATTGGAAAGGAGTTTTATTAGTTCCAAATAGATGGCTTTTTATAGGAAAATATAAGGGAGTTGTATCTGGTTCTATTCAAGTAGTAACTTTTTCTTCTACAAATGAAGCAGCGATATTTAGAGTATTTATAGATACTCATTTTGTTGCAACTTGGGCAAGAGGACATGGTCTAGCAAAGTTATTAATTGAGAATGCCGAGAATGCATGTAGAAAAAAAAAATATTCACATGTAATTCTAGACGTTAGAGAAACGCAAGCGAGAGCTATAAATTTATACAAGCAATTAGGTTTTAAATTGTGGGGAAAACTCCCTGCTTATCATAAAATAGCTGAAGGAAAAATGGTCTCAGGAAATTTTTATTTTAAAAGTTTAGAAAACTCATGATTATTTATCCAGCAATTGATTTATCTAAAGGTTATATTGTGAGGTTGTTAAAAGGAAATTTTGATAAGAAAAAGATATATACTAAAAATATATTAAATCAGGCTAAACTTTTTGAGGATAAAGGAACTACTTGGATTCATGTAGTAGATTTAGATGGAGCATTAGAAGGTGAAAATAAAAATCAAACCTCAATATTAGAAATTATTAATAATACTAACTGTAAAATACAATTAGGTGGAGGAATAAGGTCTCTTCAGGATATAGAACGCTGGTTGAAACTAGGAGTTAATAGAGTAGTAATTGGAACCGCTGCAATTTTAGAAGATGATTTAGTTAAAAATGCTGTAAAAAACTTTCCTAATACAGTCTCAGTAGGTCTTGATCTTTATAAAGATTCCGTAGCTATAAAAGGTTGGACGGAAAAAGTTAAAGAGAAAAAAGCAGACTATTTTTTCAAGAAATTTTCTGATTTAGAAGTTGAATCAATTATTTATACAGATATAGATAATGATGGTGTTTTAAAAGGTCCTAACTATAAAGAGATACTAAGGTACAAAAGTATGATTGATGTTCCTTTAATTGCTTCCGGGGGAGTAGCTTCTTTAGAAGATATTAAAAAATTATATTCTAATAAAATTTATGGAGTAATAGTCGGTAAAGCAATATATGATAATAAAATAAACTTAAATGAATTATTTTACTATAATAAATTATGTTAAAAACAAGAGTCATCCCCTGTTTAGATGTAAAAGATGGACGCGTGGTAAAAGGTATAAATTTTTTTAATTTAAAAGACGCAGGTGATCCAGTAGAACAAGCAAAGATATATGATTTGCAAGGAGCAGACGAATTGTGCTTTTTAGATATAACAGCAAGTATTGAGAAAAGAGATTTGCTTTACGACATAATTAATAAAACAGCAAAAAATTGTTTTATGCCATTAACCGTAGGAGGTGGTATTAGTTCTATTGAGGATATTAGAAAATTACTATTCTACGGGGCTGACAAAGTTTCAATAAATTCTTCAGCAATATATAATCCAAATTTAATTACCGAAGCTGCAGAGAGGTTTGGATCGCAATGCATAGTTGTAGCTATAGATGCAAAAAAAACAAATAAAAAAAATTTTGCTAGTGGTTATGAAGTATTTTCGCATGGAGGTACAATGGAAACTAATTTGGATGTTTTAAAATGGACTAAAAAATGTGCTTCTTTAGGAGCAGGTGAAATATTGCTTACTTCTATGAATAACGATGGTACAAAAAAAGGGTTCAACATAAATTTAACAAAAATGGTTACTGACTCGATAACAATTCCAGTAATAGCCTCCGGTGGTGTAGGAGAATTAAAGCATTTTACTGATGGAGTTTTAAAAGCTAATGCATCTGGATTATTAGCGGCTTCTGTTTTTCATTATGGTAAATTTACTATTAGACAAGTAAAGAAAGAACTTTATAATGCAGGTATTCCAGTTAGAATATGATATAATAAGATATGAATAATAAACTTTATGAAATACTAGATTATTTAGAAAAAAAAATAGAAGAAAGAAAAAATTCTGATCAAAATACTTATACATCGAAATTATTAAAAAAAGATATAGATAGAATATCACAAAAATTTGGTGAAGAAGCAGTAGAGCTAGTTATAGCTGCTAATGGAAGAAACAGAAATCAAATAATAAATGAAAGTGCTGATTTATTATTTCATCTTATGGTTTTATGGAATAAGCTTGATATAGAAGGTAATGAAGTGGCCGAAGAATTAATAAAAAGAAAAAAATGAATAAAAAAAATAATTACAATGAAGATAATATATTTGCTAAAATATTAAATAAAGATGCGAAGGCAGACGTTGTTTTAGAGAATGACCATGTTTTGTGTATTTTAGATAAATATCCAAGACTTCCGGTGCATATACTAGTTTTACCAAAAGGTAAATTTACTGATATTAATGATTTTTCTATAAATTCTAACTCTGCTCAGAGAGATGCAATATTTGATGCATTTAAACTATTAATTAAAAAATATAAACTAGAACCAAACGGTTGTCGTATTATTACAAATTATGGACCAGATGGAAGACAAGAAGTACCGCATTTACATTTTCATCTAGTTGGTGGATCAGATGCAGGAAATATGCTTAATTAATATTTTTTACTTCATTCCAAAAAATTTTAGAAATATTAGTTTTATTTAATTTATCAATTTCACGAATGCAAGTGGGTGAAGTTACATTGATTTCTGTTAAGTATCCATCTATGATATCAATCCCGGCAAAAAACAAACCTCTAGATTTTATTTTATTGCCTATTTCTTTACAAATATAAATATCTCTTTTAGTTAAAGTTGTTTTTTTAGCTATTCCTCCTATATGTAGGTTGGCCCTTATTTCATTTTTATTAGGCACTCTATTTACAGCACCTACAGGCTTTCCATTTATTAATAAGATTCTTTTATCTCCTTGCTTTACTTTTTTTATAAATTTTTGAGCTATGATGTGTTCTCTATTCTTTAATAAATTTTCTATAATTATTTTTAAATTCGGATCTTTATCAGATAAAAAATATACATCTTGTCCCCCATTACCGAATAATGGTTTTACCACTATTTGCTTATGTTTTTTCATGAATTTAGTAATTGTAGAAAACGCTTTACTGATTACTGTAGGAGGCATGAGATGATAAAATTCCATAACAAAAATTTTTTCAGGGCAGTTGCGAATAGAATCAGGCTTATTAATAATAATACAGGATTCAGGTAACTTATCTAATATATGCGTAGCTGTAATATATTGCATATCAAATGGAGGATCTTGTCTAATTAAAATATAATGTAGGTTTTTTAAATAAATTCTTTTTTTTTTATCTAAAATTAAAAATTTTTCTTTTAATATGTTTACGCTTAGCACTTGATTAGCTTCACAAACAGGTTTATTACCTATAATAGATAAATTTTCAACTGTATATATATAAACAATGAAACCTCTTTTTAAAGCCTCTTCGATCAGTGCTAGAGTGCTATCAGTTTTTTTATTGATCTTATCAAGGCTATCCATTTGAATGCCAACTCTAATAGGTTTGTTTTTAGTCTTTTCTTTGAGGGTCATCTTTTTTAATAATTAAATTAACAATTCTTAAGATACCAGCAATGTTAGTGGCATGATTTAAAACTTTATCTATTTCCTGTTGATCTTTTGCTATTCCTACTATGTAAAGAACTCTGTTTTCTGTAGTACTACTAAAATTTATTTCAGATATTTCTTGGTCTGTTAGCAACTTTGCTCTAAATTCTAACGATATTCTTGTATCTTTTACGTAATCAACTAAGTTATTTTTCCCTGTAGTAATATAATTTGCTACTTCTTTAACATTTTTAATCGTCCAAGCTATATTTTCTGCTTTATCTTTGGCATTACTGCTTTTTACCGTTCCTACCAATAATACTTTTCCTTCATAGACTATTACTCTTATTTTAGAAAAAAGCTCTTCATAACTATTTGAAAACATTGCTTCTTCTATTTTAGTCTTAATTATAATATCTATGCCTGCTTGTTTGGCTGACCTTTCTTGTACCGTCACTAGGCCAGTTGAAGCAGCTCCTCCAATTATAACTTGAGCACAGGATCCTAAAAATAAAAAAGAAGGTATTAGAATTAAAGATAAAAACTTTAATCTATAGGATTTGTGATATACTACTTTTCTTTGTTTAATAGATTTATACATCTTTTATATATTTTTTCTCTGTTCTCCGAAGATTTTTTAGATATCATAGCAGAAACTTGGGAAGGTTTAAAACTTTTTAACTCTTTTAAGAGCTCTTTATCTGAATAAATTTTAAATTTATAATTAAATATTTCTAAAACTATAGTAATTTCTCCTTTTAGCTTTACTTTTTTTTTAATAAAATCATCTATATTATCTTGATCTATTAAAATAATTTCTTCATAAATTTTTGTTAACTCTCTTACTATAGCTAATTTAAATGAAAAAAAGTTAGCTTTTAATACTGTTAAAAAGAAACTTAACCTATTAGATTTCTCAAATAATATAAGAGAGCTCTTTGTTATAGAAAAATCTCTTAAAATTTTTATATAATTATTTTTGTTTTTTGGTAAAAAACCTAAAAAAGTAAACTTATCTGTTTGTAAGCCAGATACAACTAAACTAGAAATTACAGAGGAAGGACCTGGTATGGAATAAATGTTGTGTCCATGTTTTCTGACCAACTGTATAAGTTTGTATCCAGGATCGGATATTAAAGGAGTTCCAGCATCTGAAACTAGGCAAACAATTTTATTTTTCGTTAACTCCGTTAATATTTTATTTCTTTTTGATGTCTGGCTATGATCATTATAAGAAATCCAGTTCTTGTTTTTTGAACTAATTTTTAAAAGTTTAAATAGGTTTTTTGTTACTCTAGTATCCTCACATATTACTGTTTTTGCTAGACTTAATAAAAAAAAAGATCGTATAGTTATATCGTTTTTATTACCAATTGGAGTTGCTATTATATATAAACCTTTTTCAAAGTTAATATCCTTACTATTTTTATTTAAAACAATATTTTCAAGCATTCTATTTTTAATTACATTTTAAATTTTTAAACTATAATAATAGCATGAAACTTTTTATTAAATATTTAATTTTATTAACATTTTTTCACCTAAGCGGATGTCATGAAAAGAATTATGATATAATGGATTTATTAATTAATAAAAAAACTGAGGCTGAGAAAAAAACCGTAATTAAAAATATTGAGAAAAAAGATATAAAAGAAAATCAAATTATCAAAGAAAACAGACGAGCATCTAAAGATAACTCTAAAAAGGAATTGTTTAGAAAAAAAGAAACAATAACTGACTCAGATTATATTATAGATAAAGCTGTTGAAAAAAAAATAGACTCAGAAAAAACTGATAACAAAGAAGTTGAAAAAAATATAAAAAATTCCAGAAATCTTAACTCTAGAGTTTTAGAAAATATTGACAAAGTAGAAGAAGAGCATTTTTTTAAAGAATATGAAAATGAAAATTTTTCTCTGAATAAAAAAATAGGAGTTATGCTTCCTCTAACTGGAGAAAATGCTGCTATTGGAAAATTAATACTAAACGCTTTAGAGTTAGCCCTTTTCCAAAGCAAAGATTCCAATTTAGAATTAGTAATAAAAGATACAAAATCTAATCCAAAACAAGCAAGAATAGTTTTTATTGAGCTAATACAAGAAAATATAACTAACGTTATTGGGCCACTTTTCTCAAAATCTTTAGTTGCAGTTGAAGATTTAGTTAAAGCAAATACGAGTGTTTTTGCTTTAACTAATAATAAAAATTTAGCAAAAAAAGGAATATGGATTTTTGGAATAGATCCACAAGAGCAAACAGAAAGAATTTTAAGCTTCTCGATTAATGAAGGCACGCAAAAATTAGCTGCTTTACTTCCGCAAAATGCTTATGGTTTATTATTATTCCAAAGCATCACAGATTTTATGGAAATAAATTCATTTTCTTTAGAAAGGGTTGAGTTTTACGAGAACTCAATTGTAAGTCAAGAGCAAGCAGCAAAAAAAATATCTCAAGGATTTGATAAATATGAAAAGTATTTAAAGGATATAGAAGAAAATAGTGTAGACGAATCTTTAATAAACATAGAAAAGATAGAAAAGCCTTTTGATAATGTTTTTATAGCTGCTTCGGGACAATCTCTCACAGTACTAGCATCTCAATTACAGTATAATAATGTGGATCCTAACAAAGTTCAATTTTTAGGAATAGCTTCTTGGGAAGATAAAAGCATATTGAGTGAACCTGCATTAGACGGAGGCTTATTTTCCACAACAAGTCAATTGTATCAAAAAGATATTAGTAGAATTTATAGAAATTCTTTTGGAAAAAATATGCCTAAAATTTCTATGATAGCTTATGATATTTTGGCTCTTTTAAACTCAGCAGAAAATAATAAAGAATCTTTAAATATTAATACATTGATAAATGAAGAAGGTTTTTTAG
>NZFJ01000005.1 GCA_002690625.1 Rickettsiales bacterium | reverse complement strand
CTTCCTCTTTTTTTGGAGCAGCTTCTGTAGCTTGTTCAGTAACAGCTTCCTCTTTTTTTGGAGCAGCTTCCGTAGCTTGTTCAGTAATAGCTTCCTCTTTTTTTTCTGAAGGAGCAGAGGTATTGTCAATTTTTATAATTCTTGATAATCCATCAGATACTAGCTTTTCTGCGTCAGAGTTATTTACATCAATAACAACACCTTCAGGGAATCTTACTCCATTAACCACACCAGATTTTAACATTTCTACTCTAACCCAACTTTCAGAAATTTCAGTTTCATTTTTGGTAGCATTATTATTTTCTTCATTTTTTATATCACCTTGATCATTATTAGATTTTACATTATCTACTTTATGGGAGATATTTCTTTTTAAGTTGGCTTTTTTTAAATCGTAATTTTTATTTATGTAATCTCTTAAAACTTTTACCCTAGCTGCTAAAGCTGCTAACCTATTAGTGCTATTAGTTTCGTTTAACATTATTTCATTAACTATTTGAGATACTTCTTTTAAACTTTTATTTCCTACTCTTTCAAGAAAGGCATCTCTCATTTTTATTATTTCTGGTGATAATTCCATATAAAACCTCAACTGTTAGTTATTTTAGTATTTTGGCATTGTATTTGCAAAAAATGAACCAAAAATAATAAATTAATTATGAATGATATAAAGAAAAATTTAAATATGTTAGGTGCTTCTTTAAGCTTAAGAGCTAAAAGAAACGAAATACTAGCTTCAAACATAGCAAATGCTGCAACACCTAATTACAAAGCTAGAGATATTAATTTTGATACAGAGATTAAAAAGTATCAAAAAGATGGACCTATTAAAGCAACCCATTCTGATCATATTTCTGTTAAAAAGCCAGCAGCACCAGGGAAGGTTTTATTTAGAAAAAATGTTAATCCAAGTCTAGACGGGAATACAGTGGAATTAGCTATAGAACAGTTACAGTTTGCTGAAAATTCAATGAGATATCAAAGTACTCTATCATTTCTGAATGGAAAAATAAATACTTTGATGTCTGCTATTAAAGGAGAATAATATGGGTATTAAAAATGTATATGATGTTGCAGCGAGGGCTATGTCAGCTCAAATTGTAAGAATGAATACCATTGCTTCCAATTTAGCTAATGCTAACAATGTTACCAGTACTAAAGAAAGTGCTTATAAGCCATTAAGACCTGTCTTTAAAACGGTGTATGCAGATCAATTAAAACAATCAGGGTTGTCAACAGTAGATGCAGTAGAAGTAAAAGCATTAGACAGAGAGCCTATAAAAACATATTTACCAAATCATCCTGCTGCTGATGAAGAGGGTTATATATATAAGGCTGCAGTAGACATGGATGAAGAAATGGTCGAAATGTTGGAAACTCAAAGACAATATACAAACAATATAGAAGTTTTAAATACTATCAGAAATTTAACAATGAGGACTCTAAATATAGGAAAATAAATTATGACAGAAATTAATAAAGCATCACAACAATCTTTGCAAAGAATTTTAGATAAGATTGGAGTTAAATCTACCGGCGACAAAAAAGAAGCTGTAAATAAGTCAACTTTAGGACAAGAAGATTTTTTAAAACTTATGACTACACAATTGCAAAACCAAGACCCATTTGCTCCAATGGAAAATGGAGACTTTATTGCACAAATGGCACAATTTTCCACTGTTACTGGAATTACAGAGATGGCTAATGAAATGAAAGCTATAAACGAAAAAATAGACGGATTTAGAATAGCAACAGCTTCACAATATTTAGGACATTCAGTATTGGTTCCTGGAAATGTAGTAAGACCAAATGGTGGTGATGAAATAAATGGGGTAATTGATTTACCAAATGCTACTACTAAGCTACAAGTATTTTTTCAGAAAGAAAATGGAGAAATTATAAATCAATTAGATTTAGGATCACAAAATAGAGGTTTAGTTGGTTTTTCATTAAATAGTTTACCAAGTGAAATAAAGGATAAGAATGAGCCTATATTCATATCAGCGTTTTTAGGAGACAACCCTGATCAAGCTCTAGCTACATCAGTATATTCTAAAATTGTAGGAACATCGAACGAAAATAATGAAATTAAACTTGATGTGGACGGTTATGGTCTAATAAATGCAAGTGAAGCAGTAAAATTTAGAAATTAAAAAATATAGAGGAGAATTAAATGTCATTTTATACAGCTTTAACAGGTCTAAACGGTTCTCAGGCCGATATTTCAGCTACTTCAAATAATATAGCAAACGTTGCTACGACAGGTTATAAAAGATCAAGGGCAGAGTTTGGTGATATATTTGCTACATCTCCTTTACAGAATTCTTCATCTTCTATTGGTTCAGGTACAATTTTAAAAGGAATTAAACAACAGTTTACTCAAGGTAATATTGCATCTTCTTTAAATGCTTTGGATTTAGCTATATCAGGACAAGGTTTTTTCGCATTGAAGCCATCAGCTACTTCTAATCAAACAGTGTTTACAAGAAATGGTGCTTTTAGTGTTAATAATGATAGATTTATAGTTGACTCATCAGGACAATTTGTTTTAGCTCTACCAGTTAGTGCCGATGGATCAGTAGAAGGAAGTACAATTGATGATGCTACAGCTCTTAAGTTAGCTCTAGAATCTGGAGAAGCTAAAGCTACAGAAAATATGCAATTGGCTGTAAATTTAAACTCATCATCACAAGTTTTTGAGGATTATGATATTGCTAGTTTTAGACAAGATGATCCAAGTACTTATACTGCATCTACTTCTATAACTATTTTTGATAATTTAGGTAAACCAGTTATTGCAACAGTTTATTTTATAAAAACACAGGTTGCTTCAGGTGATAACAACACTCATAAGTATCAGACTGTTTTTGTGGTAGATGGTAATGTAATTGAACCTGCATTATCTGAAGCTTTGGATACCAGCGGAGAAGCTTTATATATTGATAGATTTGGACAATTAGTTAAAGAATCTGAAGTACCTAAAATTGCAGTAAAATCAATTAGTAGTCCTCTTTATTATTTAGATGATCTTGATGCGCCATTAGCTTCATCTGCTGCTTCAGTCACAGGTACATCAGTAGAAGGAGCATTTGAAGAAGTTGGTGATACAATTACAATAGTTACAGATCCTTTGAAATATAATTCAACTTATGAAGCAAGTACTGATAATACAAAAACATTTTGGGGGAAAGACTTTTTAACAGTAAGAGTTGATGATGAAGGTGGAGATAAAGCTTTTACTAGTGTAGATGTAAGGCCTGGAAGTTATACTGCTGAAACTTTGGCTTCAGAAGTGGAAAGAGCTATAAATAATGCTTTAAGTGATGATAAAAAAATATCTTTAGATCCTGTTAAGGATGGTTCTTTTTCAATAAAGTTTAATCAAATTAATGCTGATGATGAGGTAGTAGCTCTTAATGCTATTTCTGTAAATTTATTAACTGATACTTTTGTAACAAGTGATATTTTTACTTCTGGTATTTCTAATGAGGCTACTCCTAATTTAAGCAGGGATGAGTTTTTAGCTCATGCTCAATTAAGAGTCAATGATGCATTAAATAGAGCTGCCATATCTGCAGATGAGTCTTCTGGTTCTGCTTCAACATTAGGAGTTAGTACAAAGTTATTTGCAAGGAATATTGGTTCAGCTATATCTACTATTCACAACAATACAGAAGTTTTTGACTTTGAATATTATAAAAATGCTTCAGATCCTACTACAGTAGATACCACAAATGCATTAAATAAAAAGCATTTAGTATATTCTTACTATAACGCAAATCCAGAGTTAAAAGTATTTGATAACAAAATTAATGTTGGAGCAAATGCTTCAGGATATACTGTAGTAAATGATTCATCAGGATTAAAAGTATATTTGCAGGGAAGTGATGCATCTGCTTTAGATAAAGATGATTCTACAACTTGGCCTTCAAAAGTGACATTAGCTGGAAGGTTTACTGACACATCAGGTACTAATAACACTTCATTTGGAGAAACTAAGTTAGATGGAAGAGAGTTTACTGTATCTAGTGTTGCTGAGGATTCAAGTGGATATAAATATTTACTTTTGTCTACTACTGATACAGACACAGTTAATATTACAGACACAGATATACAAGTTCTTCATACTGAAGCAACGGATGTAGAAGCTTTTTTTGAAGGAGGTACAAGTGTTTTTGATGGATCTAATTCTCATTTTGGTAGTAACAAGATAGTTTTAAGAGAAACTTTTAAACATTCTTATAAGAATACCGATGTTATAAATGAAAGTAGAGGATGGAAAGGTGGAGTAGCATCTGTGGAAACAGGCTCTTCAACTGCAATTTCTTCAAATAATACAATTGGCGTAGCTTTAGATGGCGGTTCTGCAACAACTGTTACCTTAACAATTCCAGGTTCATTAGATAATGCTGGAATAGCCACTGCTATAGAGGATGACATAAATACTGCCTTAACAGGGTCAGATGCTGTTACTGTAGAATGGACAGGAACAGAATATCGTATAATGTCAAATACTGGAACCTCAAGTGGAGCAATAGCTTTAACAAGTCCAGGATCAGGGTTAGATGCATTAAATTTATTGGATAGATCAAATAAAAGCGCATCTTCTAGTTGGGTAGGAAATGATACTAGTACATTAGCAAATGCTACAGGTAAAAAGTTTACTGTTACTACTGGCACTAATGATAACCTTACAGTTCAAATTGGCTCAGGTACAGCTACTGAAATTACTATAGCTGCAGGAACATATACTACTAATGTAGCTTTTTTATCTGCTATAAATACAGCTTTATCCAATGCTTCATTGGCAGCTACTGCAATATGGACAGGAAGTGCATATGCATTTAAAGATTCTGGAAATGTTGGTAATATAACAATTTCTTCCGTAGATGCAGGCTTAGACTCTCACATGAAAATTAGTGCAAATTATGGTGGAGGACTTTCAAGTGGAGGAGCTGCTTCTACTGGATATGGTGGCATATTCTCAAATTTTAAATCAAGCTTAAGTGGAGGAGATTTAAATAGTGTTGGTTTAAGTGCTACGGCAAGTACTTATTCAGCTTCTTCAGTAGGAACTGCAACAACTGATTGGGTAAATGAGAAAAAGCCACCAGTAAAAATTGCTTATGATGTTGAAAATCAAAAATTTACATTCGAAGGAGATGGTTCAATTATTGGACCAAGTCAATCTAGTAAGTTTTTTTCATTTTCAGTTTTTGGTCCTTCTACAACTACAAACAGTATTGGTTTGAAATCATCTGCAAATGCTCCTACCTCGCTTGTAGGTGGAGGTGAAAAACTATCAGGGGAAGCAGTAATATTCAAAGGAACTAACGTTTCTACAAACCAAGCATATGGTGTAAATGTTTCGTATAATTCAAACTTAAATAAATTTACAATAAATAGTGCGACCACTGGAGAAAAAATTCTTGCGGATGGAGCTGTAGGTGTTACAGAAACTACTACTGCATCTAATATTGAAATTGGTAGATTAGCAATTTCTGCCGGAGTGGCAACGGCAAGTGAAGCAGGTATAGGAGGCACTAACGCTTTATTTGGATTAGGGACTGCTACTGCAGTAGCTTCCACAGCATCAGGAACTGCTAGAGGATTAGCTTCTCAACCAGCTGTGTTAAATGGAAAAACTTCAAACGAGGATTTATCCAAAGAATTTTTCTTATCAGGAAGCACTCAAGAAAATGTGTTTTTAATGAATGTTGATGGTATAAGTTCACCTGTAGTTGTTCCTGAAGGAACATATACTGGCACTACTTTAGCTGCTGCATTACAGTTAAGAATTAATCAAATGGAAAGCACAACAGGGAAAACTGTTAATGGAGTCAAAGTAGGTTATGATCTAACTGACAATAGATTAACTTTTACAACAGGAACAACAGGACCTAAGAGTCAGATGTTTGTTTCAGGAGCTTCTAGATTAGGTTTAGATGATCTTGATGTAGCATCTGGTTCAACACCAGTTATATTTGATTTACCAACATCAGCAGCACAGATAGATGGAAAAAATGCTTATGTAAATGCTGATACTGAAATAGTTACAGTTGCTCCGGACGATATGTTTAATCCAAGTGATGCAACTGTTAAAGCTTACACCAGAGTATTTTTAAAACCAGGTGAATTAACATTTGATACAAAGGGTGCTTTAGTTAGCCCAACACAAAAAGTAGAATACCAAGGTGACTTTCCAGCTGATGTAGAAACTGGTAAAGATGCTCTTTCTATAGATTTAGACCTTAGTTTTGGAGACTCTACACAATTAGCATCACCATTTTCTGTTACTTCTGTTTCTCAAGATGGTCAAACAGTAGGAAGGTTAGATGGTCTTGATATTGATGCATCAGGATTAGTGAGAGCCAACTATACAAATGGAGATAACGTAGCTTTGGGAAGATTGGTTATATCTAACTTTAATAACCAAAATGGTTTAAAACAAATTGGTAATGCTACATATGTGGAAACATCGGTTTCTGGAACTGCAATAGTAGGAGAGGCAGGAGCGGACGGTTTTGGTACTATTTTATCTGGTTCTTTAGAGAGATCAAATGTTGATATTACTGAAGAGTTGGTGAGTTTAATTACAGCACAAAGAAACTTTCAAGCTAACGCTAAATCTATCGAAACTAATTCAACTATAACTCAAGCTATTATTAATATTAGGAGCTAATAAAATTTTAGGATTAAATTAAATGGATAGAATGGTACATACGGCTTTAAATAGCCTGAAGATGATATTGCAAAATCAACAAATTACATCTCAAAATATATCTAATGCTTCGGTGGTAGGTTATAGAAGAGATAGTAATTCTGAATTTGGTACTGCATATTTGAATAGTGAAATTGGATTAAATACTAGAGTTTTTGCAACCAGAGAAATAGGAGCTTTCTCTAATAAACAGGGTGATTTAGAAAGCACAGAGAATCCAATGGATGTAGCTATCAAAGGTGATGGATTTTTTATTATACAACCGGCTGATGGTGAAGTAGCATTATCTAGAAGAGGAGATTTTAAAATTAATGCTGAAGGACAATTAATGGATGGAGAAGGTAGTTTTATATTAGGAGATGACTTACAACCAATTATAGTACCGGCATTCAATGATATAGAAATATCAAGTGATGGTATTATTAATATAAAGCCAATAGATGCACCTTTGGATGCTCCATTTCAAAATGTTGCAATACTTGGTACTACTTTAGCAGAAGGTCTGGAGTTAGAAAAAGACTTAAACGGTTACATAAAACCAAAAAGTATTAATAATGAAAACGGAGAGGATCAAACTCAAGAAATTACAGCTGGAGAAGGCGTTACTATGGTTAATAGCTATTTAGAAAAATCAAATGTCAATCCTGTAGAAGAACTTATTCTTACCTTAGAACACCAAAGAAATTATGAAACTCATGTTAAATTTATAGATTTAGCAAAACAAATGGATGAAGGCGGAGCTAGCCTTATGAGAGTACCAAACTAACTTCATAATAAAGTAATAATAAATTAAAAATTCTAATTTGTCCTTGGCATATTCCTTGCACAAAAGAAATTAGTAATAAATTTCTAGGAGGAAAAGTTAAATGAGTACAAATTCAATGCATGTTGCCAAAACCGGTTTAAATGCGCAACAAAGAAGAATGCAAGTTATAGCTAACAATTTGGCTAACGTAAACACTACTGGTTTTAAAAGAGAAAGAGTTAATTTTGAAACTTTATTATATCAAGTATTAAGAAGTAGTGGAGAACAAACATCTGCTGATACAAATTTGACTTCTGCTTTCTCAGTGGGAACAGGAGTAAGAGTAGTAAATGCTGATAAGCTTTTTAGTCAGGGAAGTATAGTTTCAACTGATAATGCCCTAGACTTAGCCATAGATGGAGCAGGTTTTTTTCAAGTATTATTACCTGATGGTAGAATTGGATATACAAGAAATGGTACTTTCTCTCGAAATAACGAAGGTGCACTGACTACTTCAAGCGGATTTGTTATACAACCTGAAACTGTTATACCTGAAGATGCACAAGAAATTAATGTTTCATCTGACGGAGTTGTATCTGTTCAACTACCAGGAGCTGTGGAGCAAGAAGAAGTTGGACAAATAGAATTAGCTGAGTTTCAGAATAGAAATGGACTTCAGCCAATAGGTGAAAGTTTTTTTGTTGAAACAACTGCTAGTGGAGAGGCAATTATTGCGAATCCATTAGAGGGTAGTTTTGGTAAACTAGTTCAAGGTGCTTTAGAAAGTTCTAATGTTAGCGTTGTAAAAGAATTAGTAGATATGATCGAAACTCAAAGGGCTTATGAAGTTAATTCAAAAGCGATTTCGTCAGTTGATGAAATGTTAAGATTTATTTCTAATAACCTTTAGGATTTAAAATGAAACTAATAAATTATTTTATAATTATTTTATTTACAACATCATGCTCTACATATGTAGAAAATAAAAAATCTGTTGAGTTTGAGCCTATTCATAAAGAAATTACTTTTGAAAAAAAAGATACTACTATTGATGGATCAATTTATAATAATACAAGTTCAGGTTTTTTTGCTAGTGATAGAAGAGCAAAAAATATTGGTGATATATTAACAGTTTCATTAAATGAGTCTTTAAGCGCAAGTAAATCAACTACTAATACAACTTCAAAAACTGATACCTTTGGAGTAACTCTTCCGCCACTAGTATTTAATCAAAATCCAGCAGTTAATGCTGCTACCAGTGTTCTTGGAGCTGGAAATGGAACGGATACTTTAACTGCTGCTGACGTAGCAGCCGGAGCAAACCAATCATTTGCAGGAGCTGGTACTGCAGCACAAACAAATACTTTAACAGGAAGTATGACGGTTACAGTGATTAAGGTTTTTCCAAATGGCAATTTAGAAATAAAAGGACAAAAGAAGCTAGTTCTAAATGACGGAAGTGAATACTTAAGATTAAGTGGTATTATAAGACCAGAAGATATATCAGCTGCTAATACTATTGCTTCTTCTAATATTGCAGATGCTAGAATAACTTACACTAATGCAGGGGTATATGCAGATTCTACTCAACCTGGTTGGTTAAGCAAAGTATTTAGACAAATTACACCATTTTAGGAGAAAAAATGAAGAAACTTATTTTGATTACATTTTTATTATCTTTTAGTAATCAACTATTTGCTGATAGATTAAAAGATTTAGTTTCAATTGCCGGAATAAGAACAAACCAGTTGTTAGGGTATGGTATTGTAATTGGCTTAAATGGTACCGGCGATAGTACAACTAATTTAACTTTACAAAGTATACAATCTTTAATTTCTCAATTTGATATAGTGGTAAGCACAAGTGACCTTACAGCAAAAAATGCTGCTGCTGTTATGGTAACTGCAGATTTACAAGCATTTTCTAAACCTGGACAGGCTTTAGACGTTACTGTTTCTGCAATAGGAAAAGCAAAATCTTTAAGAGGAGGTACTCTATTAATGACCCCTTTAAAAGGAGCTGACGGACAACTATATGCAATAGCTCAGGGAAATCTTGCAGTAGGAGGCTTGGGTGTTGAAGGGGCTGATGGATCTAGTGTTTCAGTAAATATTCCAACTGTAGGAAGAATTCCAAGAGGAGCAACTGTAGAAAAAATGGTAGAATCTCCTTTTATAAGAGCTGATAATTTAGTTTTAAATCTAAATCAAGGTGATTTCAGTACTGCTAACATTATATCTGAAAAAATTAATGAAATATTTGGACCCGAAGTAGCTGTTCCTCTGGATGCTACTTCAATAAAAGTAAGATCGCCTCAAGACCCTGCACAAAAAGTATCATTTGTTAGCTTATTAGAAAATATTGAAGTAGAACCGGCACGTCCCAAAGCTAGAGTAGTTATAAATGCTAGAACAGGAACAATAGTTATTGGAGGAGATGTAAAAGTAACACCTACTGCAGTAACGCACGGTAAATTAACTGTCAGTATTCAAGAAGATACCGCCGTAGTTAGTGAGGCCCAAGGTGCTATGCAAAATGCTAACTCTACTGTAGCTGGTACAGCTGCTGCAACAGCTCAGGATACGCAAATAGGAGTTGAAGAAGAAAATGCTAGGGCATTTGTTTTCGATACCGGTACTTCACTATCAGACATAGTTGATGCAATAAACGAAGTAGGAGCAAGTGCTGCTGACATGGTAGCAATATTAGAAGCTTTAAGAGAAGCTGGTTCCTTAAGAGCAGAATTAATAATTATTTAGGTATATCATG
>NZFJ01000004.1 GCA_002690625.1 Rickettsiales bacterium | reverse complement strand
TATTAAAAGTTTTGATAAAAAAAAATTAAATTTATTATGTAATGAAGTAAGAAAATTTATGATAGATAAAGTTTCAAAAACAGGTGGCCATCTTGGTGCAGGACTCGGAGTAGTTGAATTAACAGTAGCATTACATCATACATTTAACACACCAAAAGATAAAATAATTTGGGATGTAGGGCATCAAACCTATCCTCATAAAATTTTAACTAATAGAAAAAATAGAATGCATACAATAAGACAGGGAAAAGGTTTATCAGGATTTACTAAAAGAGAAGAAAGTGAATTTGATCCTTTTGGAGCAGCACACGCCTCCACTTCTATTTCTGCTGCACTAGGAATATTAATAGGTTCTAAACTACTAAAAAAAGAAAAGAAAGTAGTAGCTGTAATTGGTGATGGAGCTATGACAGCAGGTATGGCTTATGAAGCATTAAATAATGCTGGTGCAATGCAGGATCCTTTAATAGTGATTTTAAATGATAATGATATGTCTATTGCTCCTCCAGTTGGAGCTATGAGTGCTTACCTTTCTAAATTAATTTCATCTGGACAATATAGGGGATTGAGGAATGTAGCTAGCCAAATTGCGAAAAAATTTCCTAAAAAAATTGCTTTTACTGCTAAAAAAGCTGAAGAATATGCTAGAGGTTTTTTTACCGGAGGGACACTATTTGAAGAATTAGGTTTTTATTATATAGGGCCTATAGATGGTCATAATTTAAATCATCTCTTACCTATTTTAAAAAATGCTAGAGATCATTCAAAAAAAGGACCTGTTCTTATTCACGTTGTTACAAAAAAAGGTAAAGGATATAAACCCGCTGAAGACTCTAAAGATAAATTTCACGGTGTGGGTAAATTCAACATTAAAACTGGAAAACAAAATAAATCAAACTCTAATAAAACGTATACAACTATTTTTTCAGAAACTTTAATAGACTTAGCAAAACAAGATAAAAAAATTTGTGCTATTACTGCAGCTATGCCATCTGGTACAGGATTAGATTTATTTATGAAAAAATTTCCTATCAGAACCTTTGATGTGGGAATTGCTGAACAACATGCGGTAACCTTTGCAGCAGGTTTGGCTTGTGAAGGAATGAAACCTTTTGCTGCTATCTATTCTACTTTTCTACAAAGAGCATACGATCAAGTTGTTCATGATGTAGCAATTCAAAAATTACCTGTTAGATTTGCTATAGACAGAGCAGGACTAGTTGGAGCAGATGGACCTACTCATGCAGGTTCTTTTGATATAGCATATTTATCTAATTTACCTAATTTTATTACTATGGCTGCATCAGATGATTTAGAGCTAGCAAGAATGATATATACATGCTCTCAAATTAATCATGCTCCCTCAGCTTTTAGATATCCTAGAGGCCCCGGACTAGGAATTGAAATAAAAAAGCCCATAAAAAAACTTACTATTGGTAAAGGCAAAATTATATGTGAAGGCAATGATGTAGCATTTCTTTCTTATGGAGCTAGACTTCAAGAAGTAAAAATTGCATCTGAAATATTAGAAAAACATAAAATTTCTAGTACAATTGCTGATGCTAGATTTTGTAAGCCCTTAGACAAAAAACTTGTTCTAGATCTAGCAAAAAACCATAGGTTAATAATCACCGTTGAAGAAGGCAGTATAGGAGGTTTTGGAAGTCATGTATCAAACTTCCTTCTAAAAAGTAATTTAAAATTAAGAAATGGAATGTTACTAGATAATATTGAATTACCTGATAAATTTATAAATCAAGATACTCCTTATAAAATGTATAGTACTGCTAAAATGAATGGTTTAGATATAGCTAATAGAGTTATAAAGAAGTTGAAACTTAGCTAAAAGTTTCTAAAGGTTTGAATTTTATATTTTCTTTTACCCCATTCATCTTTATGATATTAACTTCCTTATACAAAGTTTTAATAAATTCTATTACTTCAGTAATTAATATTTCTGGAGATGAAGCGCCAGCTGTTATGCCTATATTTTTAAGGTCTTTAAACCAGCTTTCGTTTATATCTTCAACTGAGGCTATTCTATAAACAGGAACATTTTGCTTATCAACTATCTCAGCCAACCTTTTAGTGTTAGAAGAATTTTCTCCACCAATTACTATTACCAGTTCTGTTTGACTCGCCAATTCTCTTACTGCTATTTGTCTATTTTGTGTAGCATAACAAATGTCATCTAAATCAGGACCAATTATATTAGGATACTTTCTTTTAAGAATTCCAATTATTTCTTTCGTGTCATCAATTGATAAAGTGGTTTGTGTGACATATGCTAAATTAGTTTGTCTAGATAAATTTATAGTTTCTGCTTCCTCATTATTTTGAACTATAATTAGATCATCTTTAATTTGTCCTTTTATTCCTTCAACTTCAGGGTGTCCTTTATGCCCAATTAATATAACTTTATAACCTTTTTTATAGTAATTTTCAGTTTGTTTATGAACTTTGCTAACTAAAGGGCAAGTAGCATCTATTGTTAAATGCTTAAAATTTTTTGCCTCTTTTTTTATTTTTTTTGCAACTCCATGTGCACTAAAGATTACTCTAGAACCTTCAGGTACTTCCTTAAGTTCTTCAACAAAAATTGCTCCTTTTTTAATTAAATCTTCAACTACTCTTTTATTATGAACTATTTCATGTCTTACATATATTGGAGCACCATATCTTGCTATTGCCAATTCAACTATCTCTATTGCCCTTTTTACTCCTGCGCAAAAACCTCTAGGAGAAGCTAAAATTATATTAATTTTTTTTTTCATTTTCTGCTAAATATCGAGGTGTTATGAATGCATCTAAAATAGCTATATTTTCTTCTATTTCGCTCCACCTTTTAATATTAAAGTATAATATGCCCATACCTCCTGGTGGAAAAGATAGTTTAGAAATATTTACTAAATCTGGTCTAGTCGTGCCTACTAAAAATCTTAATGTCTCTGATACACTAGGTTCGTGTCCCACTAAAGCAATATCGAAAGTATCATCATTACTAGATCTTAAAAGTTCTATAATATCATTTCTATTACATAGATATAAGCTATTCAATTCTTCAACTTTTTCTTTTTGTTTGTCAAAAATTAAGTTTGTACTTTCAACAGCTCTTGTTGCAGAAGATGTATAAACTTTGTCTAAATTTAAATTATTTGAAAGAAACCATTTTTTTATTAAAATTGCATCTCTATTTCCATTAGCGCTTAATTTTTTTTCTAAATCATCAATATTTTCTTCATTTTGGTTTGCCTCACAATGTCTTAGTAAAAAAAACTTTCTCACTTATTTCCTCATTGCCTTCATAGCATTGTTAAGGTCATAAATTAGATCATCAATATCTTCTATACCTACTGATGCTCTTATAAAATTATCTGATATTCCTAACTTTTCTCTTACAGACTCTTCTACTGAGCCATGTGTCATAATAGCAGGATGTTCTATTAAACTTTCTACTCCACCTAGTGATTCTGCCAAAGAGAATATCTTACATCCCTTAAGAAATTTTTTAGTCATTTTCAAGTTACCCTTTAAATAGAATGATACTATACCCCCAAATCCATTCATCTGCGTTTTTGCTAATTTATATTGTGGAAAACTTTTTAATCCTGGGTAAATAACTTTTTTTACATAAGGACTATTTTCAAGAAACTGTGCTACTTTTAACGCATTATAATTATGTCTTTCTATTCTCAAAGGCAAAGTTTTTAAACCTCTTAAAGCCAAGAAAGCATCAAATGGTCCTTGAATTGCTCCAATAGAATTTTGTAAAAAAGCCAATTCATTTGCAAGTGATCTTTTATTGGTTATTACAACTCCTCCTATCATATCTGAATGCCCATTTAAATATTTAGTTGCAGAATGCATTACAATATCAATTCCAAATTCAATCGGTCTTTGATTAACTGGACTAGCAAAAGTATTGTCAACGACTTTAATTATTTTATTACTGACTTGGCCTAGCTTTTTTAAATCTACTAAGGTTAACAATGGATTTGTAGGAGTCTCTACCCAAATCATTTTAGTTATAGGAGATATAATATTCTCTATATTATCAAAATCTTTATAGCTAATAAATTTAAATAAAATATTATTTTTTTTTTTTCTTACTTTTTCAAATAATCTTCTTGTTCCCCCATATAAATCATCAATAGCTATAACTTCATCTCCAGTATTGAGTAATGAAAGTATAGTATCAGCTGCTGCCATCCCAGATGCAAAGGCAAATCCGTAATCTCCGCATTCTAAATCAGCAACACATTTTTCATATGCTGTTCTTGTAGGGTTTTGAGTTCTAGAATATTCATAACCATTATGTTCACCAGGACTTTTTTGCACATAAGTAGACGTGGCAAAAATGGGGACCATTATAGCTCCCGTAGTCTTTTCTGGTTTTTGACCCGCATGAATAGCTCTAGTGGCTATTCCTTTCCTCTTTGAATTCTTAAGCATTTGCTTTTTCTTTCTTTAAGTACCACAAAACATCTATACGACTAACAATACCATAAAATAAGTCTTTTTTATAAACTAATAAATAATCTTCTTTCTTAATTTTTTTAATAAGTTGATTAATATCAGTATCATATTGTATTTTATTTATCTTAGTGACATATTCTTTTACACTTTCTTCAAAAGAATTTTTAGTTACAGCGTCAATTAAGTTACTATCCTTAATAATACCTACTACCTCCTTATTTTGCTTTTCCACTAAAACATAATTTATATTATTTTCATGCATTAATTTAAATGCCAAGTTACAGCTACTACTAATATTAATTGATGGAACAGTTTTAGAAGAATGCAAGTTAGAAACTACATCTCTTAAATCATTTTTTTTTCTTTTACTTTCTAATCCTTCTTTTATTCGCCAACTTTCGCTATAAATCTTTCTTAAGTATTTATCGCCGGTATCACAAATTAAAGTTACAACATTAATTTTTTTTCTTTGAGCCTTACAAAACTTTAATGCTGCAGCTAATAAAGTACCTGAAGAGGAGCCAGCTAATATACCTTCTTTTCTAAGTAAACTATTACAAGCTTTCACAGCTTCTAAATCATTAATCGAATAAGCCAAATCAATATTATTTTTATTGAGCAAAGGCGGACAAAAATCTTCACCAATTCCTTCTACAATCCAGGAGCCAACTTCATTATTTAATTTACCTGTATTAATATAATCTTTAAGAATTGATCCTTTTGGATCAGCTAAAATAATTTTACATTTTTTATTTTTTTCTTTTAGATATTGTCCCACTCCGGAGATAGTACCCCCCGTGCCAACTCCAGCTACAAAGGCGTCTACTTTACTATTTAATTGATTATATATTTCGGGGCCTAAATCCTTAACATGTGAGTCTAAGTTAGCTTTATTTGCAAATTGATTAATATAAAATCCTCCAACTTTTTTTGCTATCTTTTTTGCAATTTCAATATAATATTCAGGATGCCCATTCATTACATCAGATCTAGTTGTAATTACCTTTGCGCCTAGGGCCTTTAAATGAAATACTTTTTCGATGGTCATCTTATTAGGAACTACTATTATTACTTTATAACCTCTTTTGATTGCAATAATAGCTAGGGCTATGCCTGTGTTTCCTGCTGTAGCTTCAACTATTGTATCTCCTTTTTTAAGCAAACCTTTTTTTTCTGCTTGTATTATCATATTTCTTGCAGGTCTATCTTTTATCGACCCACCTAAATTAAAAGATTCTAGTTTTAAATATAAATTACATGGTCCTGTATCTATATTTTTTACTAACAACATAGGAGTTTTTCCTATTAAATCTAAAGAATCTTTATAAATTTTCATATTACTTCCTCACAGATGGACTTTCTATTTTTAATCCCTCTCCCCTTTTTGTTAAATAAAGTTGTATAGCATTATACTCATCAGAAAAAATTTTAAAAGGTTTAGCTCTGGCTTGTTCATTACAATACTGAATTCTTCTATGAACAGATACTAATTTAGACCATCTTAATAAATAAGCTGGAAATCCATTAATTTGTCCTTGACTAACTTTTTCTGCTCTTAAATTCATACCTACTCTTTCATCGTGACATTGATTACAAGCTAATCCCATTTGTCCAATTTTTTTAAAATATAGCTTTTTTCCTAATTGAAACCAAATAGCATTTTTATTATTTACATCTAAATTTTGCTTTAATCCTTTTGATTGATTAGAAATAGCTACAGACAGAGATAATAAGTCTTTGTCCTCTGGTTTAAAATTCTCTGCCTGCATTTTTTCTTTTCTACAAATATTTATTTGTTGTTCTAGATTTATTAATTTATTTGTATTTTTATACACTGTAGGAAACTTTAAAGATACTCCTTTCATAGTTTTTAAATCTCCATGACAGTTTTGGCAAGATTTTTGTTTTCTTCCATACATTTTTTTCCATAGTTTTTTACCTCTTTCTACCCATAAAAAACCTGGATTTAAAAATTCATCATCTTGAATTTTTTGTGTAGATGGCTCAGCGAATTCATAACCAGAAATTGGCTGATCAGCCTTTAAAAAGTAATTAAAAAAAAAAATGTTAAAAAATAAAACCATGTGAATATTTTTTAAAATATAAAAAAATTTAAAGTGTATAATCAACCGGCAATACCTCTTCGTTATTTTCATCTAATACTTTGATGTATGCTCTTTTATAAGTGCTAGTTGAATAATCATCTTTCCACTCTATTTCTATCAGACCTGATTTTTCAGCTTTAATATAGAAGGTTAGAATGGGATTAGGGGATACTCCTGAAAACCAGTTTGCTCTAAAAACCAGTTTTCCATTATATTTAGCAGTAACTTTTTGTATAATTAATCTTGGATAAATTACTCCTGTATCAGGATCTCTTCTAACACCTGACTCCATATCATGCTCAGCCAATGTCTTAATTTTTATAATTTCTCCTTTTTTAGCTACTTCTTTAAATTTTAATCTTCTGATCTTTTCCATCTTAAGAACAAGCTCCTAACATAACATCAACATATTTTTTCTCTATACCAATTCTTCCATCTGACATTTCAGCAATAATCATTAAATAAGAGCTTTTTCTCATTCTACACCTAAAAGATACGAAAGCCTCAGCACCAAATGGAAAAAATTCGTATATTGCAATTTCAGGAAATGGGTTTTCTAATCCTAAAACATGAACTTTCTTTGGATAATCATTTTTCTGCATTGAACAGTTTATTTTAAAAGATACCGGAACTACATTGCCATCCTCTACAGTATCAGGTACCTCTAAAAAAACTAAACCTCCTGAAGGAGCTCTTTTTTTAACGATGTTATTTATTATTTTTTCTGTTTCTTTTTCATTCGGTTCAATTCTAAATGTTTGCCTGTAAGATTGAAATCTATCTCTATAAGGATTCCCATCTGATAATATACGCCCAGTGAGAAAAAATAATGTAGCAGATAAAATTGTTTTAATTGTATTTCTTTTGGAGTTTTTCATATATTTATTTTAATGAATGTAAATATTCTACCAAATCTTCTACTTCCTGAGCAATTAAAATTGTTCTGTTAAAATATTTTTTTGGAGTTCTAGGGTTTTTTACTTTTACGTAATATGCAGGCATTATTGTATCAGGATTTATTAACTTTGGATTAATTATCCTTAACCTAAGTTCATCCTTAGAATAGGTCAAACCAATTTTTTTTAAAGGCGGGCCAAAGTTGCCTTGAAACTTTTCCTCTTCTATTGGAGCCGTATGACAGGATAAACAATTAACTTTTCTACTTACAAACAGTATTTTTCCGTTTGAAATATTTCCAACTATAAGATTGTTAGTTTTAACAGCCTTTAGGTTTTTTAGGTCTATTTCAAAATAATCTTCTGCATCAGTTGCAAATGATTGAATAATTATAAATATTGTGAATAAACTTAAAAAAAGAAAATACATAATTCAT
>NZFJ01000003.1 GCA_002690625.1 Rickettsiales bacterium | reverse complement strand
ATCATTATTATTTTTTTTAGAAAATTTCTTTGCATTAATTAAATTAGCATCACTTCCTGACAGTCCTATAGCATTGAGACCAGTTTTAGATAATAAAAAAGATATATTTTTATTTATAGATCCTGATAAAACCATTTCAACTATTTTAAATGTTTTTTCATCTGTTATTCTCATACCATTAAAGAATTTATGTTTAATTTTTAAGTTTTCTAACATTTTATTGATTTGAGGTCCTCCCCCATGAACAATAATAGGTTGTATTCCTAAATCTACTAACATTTTTATATTATTAGAAAAATTATACGATAATTTAGGGTCTACCATTGCACTACCCCCATATTTAATTACTATTATTTCATTAATATATTTTTTTAAATTAGTTTTAATTTCTTTTTCAGAAGCATAAACTAAATTAGAGATTTTTTTTATTAGTTCTTTCATATTAATTAATAGTTTTTATAATTTCTTTACGAATATCTTTTATCCCTAGCTTAGTCTTCGCACTTGTAAAAAAAGGTATACTATTTTCTGTAAGTTTATTTAAACTAAAGTTACTTATTAAAAGTTCTTCATTTTTTTTTGAAATTTTATCAGCTTTAGTAAAAATAATTTTAAAATCAATTCTATTATCCGCTAAAAATTCTAAAAAACTTATATCAATTTCTTTTAAACCTCTTCTAGAATCAAGTAATAAAAAAACTTTTCTTAAATTTTGCCTTTTAAGCAAGTAAGAATTTAATAATTCAGAAATTTTTTCCTTTTTATTTTTAGAAATCTGTGCATATCCGTATCCTGGTAGGTCAACAAGTATAAACTGTTTATCAATAGTAAAAAGAAAAATTTTTTGCGTATGGCCAGGTTTATTAGATGTAGTAGCAATAGTTTTCCTATTCAGAATAGCATTAATTAAAGAAGATTTTCCTACGTTAGATCTTCCTGTAAAGCATATTTCTGGAAGATGACTGAATTGCATTTCTTGGAAGTTTTTAAAACTACTCTTTGCTTCTATAGCTTTAAAATTATATATTTTCATAGAACTACTTTATTTTTTTCATTATTATCCATTGTTGACCAATAGATAAAACATTATTCCAGGTCCAGTATATTACTAATCCTGCTGGAAATGTAGCAAATAAAAATAAAAACATCAAAGGAAGAAATGACATTATTTTTGCCTGTAATGGATCGGGTGGTGCAGGATTTAATTTTTGTTGTAAGTACATTGTAAAAGCCATGAGTAGTGGCCAAGCTCCAATCATTAAAAAAGAAGGAGGAGTAAAGTTAAATATACCAAAAAGATTAAATAAAGTTGTAGGATCTGGTGCTGATAGATCCTTCACCCATCCATAGAAAGGAGCATGTCTTGTTTCTAAGGTTACAAATAAAACTTTGTATAAGGCGAAAAAAATCGGTATCTGAATTAATATAGGCAAGCAACCAGATAAAGGATTAACTTTTTCTGTTTTATAAAGATTCATAATTTCTTGTTGCATTTTTAATTTGTCACTTTTATATCTTTCTCTTATATCTTTCATTTTAGGAGTTAAAATCTTCATTTTGCTCATTGATTTAAAAGACTTATTAGCCAATGGAAATAGAAAAACTCTAATTAAAACCGTTAAGGCTAATATTGATAATCCTACATTTCCAAATATAGAAGAAAACTTGTGTAAAATTAAAAATAGGGGTTTTGTTATAATATAAAACCATCCAAAATCTACAGCTCTATCAAACATTTTTATAGAAAGTTTTTCAGAATATTTATCTAATAAATCAACTTCTTTTGCTCCAACAAAGATATTAGAGATTATAATAGTTTCCTCATTGGGTTTTAAATCAATTTGTGAGCTAGTATACTGCGCTTGATATCTTTCTATATTTTTAAGACTAGCTTTGAACCCAGCTTCAATATTTTTGCTTTGGTTAGGTATTAAAGCTGTTAGCCAATACTTGTCTGTTATACCTATCCAACCACCTTTACTAATAATACTTGATGATTTTTCTTCTAATAGGTCATCATAATCTGTTTCTATAAGTCTTTCATTTAATACTGCTATAGGACCTTCATGTAATATATAAAAACCTGTAGTTTTAGGAGTTCCTGTTCGATTAACTCTACCATATTGAGTGATAGAATATTTTTTTTTTGAATTATTAATAACTTTTTGCTCTATAGTGAACAAAAAGTTTTCATCTAGCGAAATTTTTCTCGTAAAAGTAATTTTATCTGGAGAGGACCACTCTAATGTTATTGGATTATTAGGGCCTAATTCTTTTCCAGCAATTAGTTTCCAAATACTGTCTGATTGAGGGAGATCAACATTTTGCTGTGACATCCATCCTAACTCTATGAAATAAGGATTTTTTGTATTTTTTGGTGATAGTATTTTAACTAAGGGTGAGTCTTCTTTTATTGATTGTTTATAATCTTTCAAAATTATGTCATCAAATCTTGCTCCCTTTAATGGTATTGAACCTTTAAGTCTTGAGTTGTCAGCTAAGAATATTCTATCTTGTTTGTTTATTAATTCTTCTCTGGTAAGAGGAGTTAAGGTTTCTAATTCTGATTGAGTTTTGTTATCAGCAAAATCTTTATTATTATTATTAATTTTTTGCTGATTTGGAAATAAATACTGAAAAATTAGAAGTATTATCAATGATGCAATAATTGCTAATAATAAGTTTTTTTGTTCGTTCATTTTTCTATTAACTTAATTTTTTTTAGTCCATTACTTAATTCTAAGCTCAAACAATCAAATTTCATATCTATAACTTTTTTTTTAGCTATTAAAATATAATCATAACCATTTTGAAATAGTGATTGTAAACTAACAATTAAAGCCCTAATCCTTCTTTTAGCAAGGTTTCTTTTTATGGAATTTCCCACTTTTCTACTAGCTATTATACCAAATCTAGTGCTTTTGTGTAAATTTGTAGATGTTTTATTATAATATTGTATTGTAAAACTTTCTAAATTCAAATATTTGCCATGTTTAAAAACTAAGGCATAATCGCTGTTTTTTTTGATTTTATTTAAAGACATTTAACGCTGTAATTATGCAGAGAGTCTTTGTCTACCTTTTGCTCTTCTTCTTGATAAGACCAATCTACCTGATTTAGTTGCCATTCTTGCTCTAAAACCATGTCTTCTTTTTCTAACTAACTTACTTGGTTGAAAAGTTCTTTTCACCTAAAATCTCCTTAAACTTTAATAAAAATTACAAAATAAAACTAGGGTCTTTTCGCAGCATTCTTCTTACTAATGCTCTGAAGGCTAGTTTATAACTGCCAGCGTCTTTTAAGCCCTGAGCATGTCTTTCTAAATATTTCTCTGGCACAAACTCTAAATCCTCTTTGCACGCTCTTGCTGATAGTTGAACTTGACAGGCACTCTCTAAAGTGTAGAGCCTCATAAAAGCTTCAGCTATAGTAGGCCCAGTAGTAAGCAAACCATGGTTTCTAAGCACCATAATGCTTTTATTACCTAAATTATTGGCTATACGTTTACATTCATCTTCTCTGAGCGTTACACCTTCAAAATCATGATATGCAACTCTATTATGAAAAGCAGACCCACTAAAATCTATATTAATTAAACCCTGTTTAAGAGAAGCCATAGCCATTCCAGCATTTGTATGAGTATGCATGACACAATGGGCATCTTTTTTTGAAGAATGAACTGCTGAATGAATTATAAACCCAGCAGGGTTAATTTCCCAATCTGTAGGCTCCACAATATTACCTTTTAAGTCTATTTTTACTAAATTTGACGCAGTTACTTCATCATACATTAAACCATATGGATTTATTAAAAAATGTTTATCTGGTCCTGGTATTCTAACTGTTAAATGACCGAAAATTAGAAATGACCATCCTAATTCTTCAACCAATCTGTAAGAAGCTGCTAATTGAATTCTAAGTTCTTTTTCTGACAAATCTTCATAATTTTTCATGCACGAAGACTCTATCTCTAGGTGATTGGCTTTTACCTTTGCATCTAATTCTGACATACTTACTCCAAAATAATAATTAGATTAATACATTCGACTTAATTTGTAAAAACATTTATAATTATAATCTATTAAAAAATACAGGTGGTCATGAGTGATTTTTTTGATTTAAAAAATAAAGTAGCTGTTATTACAGGTTCTTCTAGAGGCATTGGAAAAGCTATTGCTTTAAGGTTTTCTGAATTTGGGGCTAAAGTTATCATTTCATCAAGAAAAATAGATTCTTGTAAGTCAGTAGAAAATGAAATCTTAAAAAATGGTGGAATCGCTAGTTCATTTGAATGTAATATATCTAGTAAGACAGCATGTGAGGAATTAATTAATTATGCAAAACAAAAGTATGGGAAATTAGATATTTTGGTGTGTAATGCAGCAAGTAATCCTTACTATGGTAAACTAGCAGAAATTCCTGATGAAAGTTTTGATAAGATAATGAATAATAATGTAAAATCAAATTTGTGGTTATGCAAAAGTTCGATTCCTTTACTTAAGAAAAATAAAAGTGGCTCTATTCTTATTGTTTCTTCAATTGCAGGTTTACAAGGAGTGCAAAACTTAGGAGCCTACTCCATTTCTAAAACAGCAGATATAGGATTGATAAGAAGTTTAGCAGTAGAGTTAGGAAAATATAAAATCACGGTTAATGGATTGTGTCCAGGTATAATAAAAACTGATTTTGCTAGAGCATTGTGGGAAAATCCCAAAATATTAAAAGATGTAGAAAGTTATGCACCTTTAAAAAGAATAGGTAGCACAGATGAAGTAGCTGGGGCTGCAATATTATTAGCATCAAAACCAGGAGCTTTTATTACAGGACAAGTAATAACAATGGATGGTGGAGTAACTATAGCGGGTAGAGGATAAAAATTTGAAGAAGTTAATTACTTTATTATTATTATTTATTTTAATAAAGACTGCTATGGGTCAAAATAATCTATATTTAGATAACAATTATGAATGTTTAACTGAAACTAGAGTTAGTGGACTTTTTCAGTCTAAAAGAAAATTTTTGAAAGAAACAGAGTTTTTTCCAAGTAAAACAACTTTTAATTTTAGTAAAAACCATTCCTTATTAACTGAAATGGAAAGCAATAAAGAAAAGAAATATGAAGCAAAATATCAATTTCAATGTAATAAAAAAAAAAAATTAGAACTAATAAATTGTGAACCTACAGATAATAATAATACTTACAGTATAGTTTTATCATTAGATACTTTGAGATACAGAAAAATTTTAATAACGGATTATTGGTTAGATGGTATAGGTAAGGAAGTTGATTATTTGCATTTAGCTCATGGCTATTGCTACAGTATTGATTAATTTTTTTGTATAAGTTTTTATAAAATCTCTTAATTCCTTGTAAAAAATTTTTAAACTACTATCATTATATTAAATTAATATTATTGAACGGGGGGAGAATATGAGTAATAGTAATTTAAGTAGAAGATCTTTTCTTAAAAAAGCAGGTAAGACTTCAGGCTTTATAGTTTTAGCAGGAGGAGTTGTTCAGTTAAACTCTTTTAATGCTTGGGCTGCAAACAAAACTGCTATAAATAATCATGTTGCAAAAACCATACTTCTTGTAGGGAAAGATATGTTTCCTGGAAAGAGGTTTTCTGATGATTTATATATGATAGCAGTAGACTCATTGGATGCTAAAGCAGCTAAAGACGAATCACTTAAAACTGCACTAACCCAAGGTGTAGAAGAATTTGATAAAGCTTCTGGAGATAAATATATGAGTTCTTCTAGTAAAAAAAGAATGAGTGTTCTTAAATCAATGGAAGGTAAAAGCTTATTTAATTCAGTTAAAGGCGAAATGGTAAACGTATTCTTTAATAATAAGAGGGTATGGGATGCAGCTGGATGGGAAGGAGCTTCTTATGATAAAGGAGGCTACTACCTTAGAGGGTTTCAGGATGCAGATTGGCCACAACCACCAGAAGATGCTAGTCCAAAGGGCTGGTGGGAATAACTATAGGGAGAAATTAAAAAATGGCAAAAAAATTTGATTTAAATGACGACAGTGTTGCAGTAGTTATAGGCTCTGGAGCAGGAGGAGGTACCCTTTCTAATGAGTTAGCTCAGAAAGGTGTGAAGGTAGTATGTTTAGAAGCAGGTAAAAGATATACACCAGATGATTTTGTTAATGACGAGTGGGGAGCATTTTTACAGACAGCTTGGCTAGATAAAAGAACTACTTCCGGTAGTTGGAGAGTTGCAACTGACTTTTCAGGACTACCAGCTTGGATTGTTAAAAGCGTAGGTGGGTCAACCCTACATTGGGCTGGTGCATCTCTTAGATTCCAAGAGCATGAGTTTAAAGTTAAAACAGAATATGGAGATATAGCTGGAGCTAATTTATTAGATTGGCCTATCTCTTTAAAAGAAATGGAGCCTTACTATGATAAGGCTGAAGATAAAATTGGTGTAACAAGAACTCATGGAATACCAGGGTTGCCAGGTAATAATAACTTTAAAGTTTTATATGATGGTGCTAAAAAAATGGGTTATAAAGATTGTCACACTGGAAGAATGGGTATTAATAGTGTTCCTAGAGATGGAAGAAATGCTTGTTTGCAACTAGGATTTTGTTTCCAAGGCTGTAAATCAGGAGCTAAGTGGTCAGCTGGTTATTCGGAAATACCCAAAGCAGAAAAAACAGGAAACTTCGAATTAAGAACCGAGGCGCATGTTATTCAGATTACGCACAATAAAAGTGGAAAAATTGATGGAGTAGTTTATGTAGACAAAGAGGGTAACCAGCAAAAGCAGAAAGCTCGAATAGTCGCAGTAGCTGGAAACTCTATAGAAACTCCAAGGTTGCTATTGATGTCAAATTCATCTATGTATCCTGATGGTTTGTCTAATTCTGCTGGTCAAGTTGGAAAAAATTATATGAGGCATTTAACTGCTTCAGTATATGCGTTAATGGATAAACCAGTTAATATGCACAGAGGTACTACTATGGCTGGAATTATTACTGATGAGTCAAGAAATGATCCATCCAGAGGTTTTGTAGGTGGTTACGAGATGGAAACTCTATCATTAGGGTTACCGTTTATGGCAGCTTTTTTAAAACCTGGAACTACCGGTTATGGACCCAAAGTAGGTAAGTTTTTAGAAAACTTTGATCATATGGCAGGAATGTGGATTGTGGGAGAAGATATGCCGCAAGAATCAAATAGAGTAAGCTTGAATATGAATGAAAAAGACCAAAATGGTATGCCTGTTCCAAATGTACATTTTGATGATCATGAAAATGACCTTAAAATGAGAAAACATGCATTTGGAAAAGGTACAGACGTGTATAAAGCAGCGGGTGCAGTTGATATTTTTGAGACACCTCCCTATCCTTCAACGCATAACCTTGGTACTTGTAGAATGAGTGAAAAGGCAAGAGATGGAGTTTGTGATAAAAATGGTAAATCTCATGATATTTCTAATCTATTCATCTCAGATGGTAGTCAATTTACTACAGGTGCTGCAGAAAACCCAACTCTGACAATAGTTTCATTAGCTATTAGACAAGCTGAGCATATAGCTAAAGAAATGGCAAAAGGAACTATATAATTAGAAAAATATACGTTTAAATAGGGCCCTTAAAAAGTTTTAAGGGCCTCTATTATTTTATAATATATTCAAGATTATTTATTAATTTTTTTTCTGTTATTATTTTTAATTTCTTTATAATATAACTGTAAATACATAAGGTGATATAATGGGTAAACATTTTGAAAAAGCTGATGGTCTTTGTGAAGATACAATAACTGAAACCAAAGAATTCGTTTTTAATCAAACAATGCTTAGAATAAAAGATCCTAAAATATCTTTAGATTTTTACACTAGGATAATGGGTATGACTTTGTATAGAAAGCTAGATTTTCCAGAAATGAGTTTTACGCTATATTTTTTAGGCATGGAAGGAGATGTGGAATCAAGTTCCGTACCAGGTGAAGATGACAATGCAAGAACTACGTGGACTTTTAGTCAAAGAGCTATGCTTGAACTAACCCATAATTGGGGAACTGAGAAAGATGAAAACTTTACCTATCACAACGGAAACTCTGATCCACAAGGGTTTGGTCACATAGGATTTAGTGTTCCTGATGTATATAAAGCTTCTGAAAGGTTTGAAAAGCTTGGTGTTAAATTTGTAAAAAGACCAGATGATGGAAAGATGAAAGGTTTAGCTTTTATACAAGACCCAGATGGTTATTGGATTGAAATACTACAGGCAGATATGATTGAAAAAAATTCAAACTGATATGAAAAAAAGAAATAAAATAGATTTAGCTTTTTCTTTATTTAGCTTATTTATTTTACTCTTGCTTGTATTTCCTTTATATAACTTAGGCAATAGAGTAGAACCAGTTTTTTTAGGAATACCATTTTCTTTATTTTGGATAATTTGCTGTATTCTGGTGCAATTTATTGGCATTATAATTTTTTTATTTATAGATAATAAGGAATACTAATATGGAAAAATGGCATATAGCACTGGTGGCTATTTCTATTTATTTAACATTAGCATTTTTAATAGGTGTTATGGCTGGAAAGGGAAAATCTTTTTTCTCTCTTTCGGAATATGCAGTAGGGGATAGGTCATTTAATTTTTTTGTAATGTGGTTTCTAATGGGAGGAACTATATTTTCAGCATTTGCTTTTTTAGGAGGACCAGGTTGGGCGTATTCAAAGGGGGCCGCCTCATTTTATATTTTAGTCTACTGTACCTTAGGTTTAATGCCTTGGTATGTTATAGGACCAAAAGTTTCAAAGATAGGTAAAAAAAATAATTACATAACTATGGGCGATTTTCTTGGAGATAGATACCAATCAAAAATATTAACAGTAATAGTTGGTATTGTAGCCATATTAGCATTTATACCTTATCTAACTTTGCAAATAAAAGGCATGGCTTATATTTTTAATGTATTAACTTATGGAAATATACCTTATTGGTTAGGTGCATTTATTTCATTTGGTATTGTAGTAATTTATGTTGCAACTAGTGGAGTAAGAGGTGCTGCCTGGAGTGATGTTTTTCAAGCTATTTTAATGTTAATTATAGCATGGGTTCTAGGAATATATTTTGTAGAAAAGTTACATGGAGGAATAGGAAATATGTTTGAAAGTATTACTAGCAGTAATAGCAGTTTTCTTATAATAGGTGAAGAGGGATCAGCTATGACAAAAGCAAGATATAGTAGTAATATAATTATTTCTATGATTGGTTTTGTAATGTGGCCACATTTATTTACAAAATCATATACTACAACTGAAAAAAGAATTAAGACTACAGTTGCAGTTTACCCAATTTTTGCTTTGTTTCTTTTACCAGTCTTATTTATTGGTTTTTCAGGGTATGGAATAGTTGGTAAAGACGAGATTGACTCTTCAGGACAAATACTTCCATATTTGATAACTAATTTTTTAACTGAATCAGGCATATTGTATGGTATTGTTGGAGCAGGAGCTTTAGCTGCAGCTATGTCATCTTCCGATGCAATTACCCATGGAGCATCAGTATCTTTCGGTAGAGATATATGCAAAGCAATATACTCTAAAATTCCGGAAAATATAGAACTTTGGATAATGAGAGCTGCAGTTTTTATAATAGGCGGTGTATCTTATTTATTAGCAATATTTGGAAGCGAAGGATTAATTCAACTTTTATTAGGGGCGTATGGTCCAATAGCACAGTTAGCTCCATCAGTTTATTGTGCATTATTCTTTAAAAAAGTAAATTCAAAAGCAGTGATCTTAGGATTAGTTGTAGGAGTTATAATTACAATCTATTATCAATATTTTGCTAGTTCAACTTTGTATGACTTACACGCTGGGCTTATTGGTATAATTGGTAACTTAACATGTGTAATTTTATTCAGTATGGTATTTGAGCGGGGTATAACGGAAAAGATAAAATCTGAAGAATTTAGTAAGATTTAGAGTAGTAAAAACTACTCTAAATTTATGTATTAACTAATTTAAAAGGCTTATTGCTTTTTCATAACTTTCAAATGCGAGTTCGGAATTTTTATGTTCGTTAGCCACAACTATATCTCTCAGCTTGCTTACTTCAGCTTTAGCTTTATTGCTTAATTGACTTTCGTTGAGCTTTGCATCTAGCTGTTTTATTTCACTTTTCATGCATCCAGCGTAAATGTTGGAACTTAAAAATAAACTTATAATAATTATAAACATAGATTTTTTCATATTTTACTCCTTTTTGTAAATAGTAGGAGAATATTTTTGTCCTCCTACTATAATTTTTATTCTATCACTTTTCTATACGAATATAGAAAGTGACTAGATCTAAAATTTTAGACATAGACCACCTCCTTTCATAAAATTAATAGCATAATAGAATTTAATAAATAAATAAATAATTATTAATAAGTTTTAATTTAAGGTATTAAAATAGATAAAAATGCCATCTAGAATAAATTGTATGGACAACGCACATAACAAAATTCCTATAATTCTTGAGAATACTTGCAAAAATTTAGTATTTATAAACTTTTCATATTTTATAGTAATTAAAAACATTACTAATGTGATTAATAAAACAAGAAATAATGAAATTATATCATATAGTATAGTAGTAAAATAATTTTCTTTTATGGAGCTAGCAGATACTATAACTGATGTTATAGCTGCTGGGCCTGCTAATAAAGGAATCGCTAAAGGAAAAATAGAACTAAATACTTTCTCGTTTTTCATAAACTTTTCTCTTCTTTGAGCTCTTTTATTAAAAAGCATCTCTATGGATATTAATAAAAGAATAATACCTCCGGCTATTTTAAAAGAATAAATGGAAATATTAAGATGATTTAATACAAATCTGCCAAAAAATAAAAAAAATAATAAAATTAAAAATGCATAAAAAGTACCTTCATATGCTACTGTGGTTTTTTTTTCTTTAATATTTGGTAAAACCGTTAGAAATAATGCAATTGTTCCTATCGGATCGATAACTACAAAGTAAAGTACAAATGGTTTTATAAGAGGTTCTATATACTCCATAATAGTAATATACTAAGAAAACATGTTTCGCACAAAAAGATTCTTAAAAAGAGAGGCTAAAAGCCTCTCTTTTAGGAGGAACTACAAATAAGCTATTCATAATTCATGCCTAATTATTTAAATTTAGCTTTAATTTTAGAAAAATACGAAAATACTATAATTGAGCCTATTATCATATGCTCGAGTAAACTTAAAATATAGTATAACTTACCATAAATTTTTAAATTCGATAAAATACTTAATAAAATACCTAGAATTACTAACGATATATATAATCTTAAACCAAATTTAGATAAAAAATAGATTTTATATAAAGAAAAAAACCAAATTAAAGCATATAATAATATAAATAT
>NZFJ01000002.1 GCA_002690625.1 Rickettsiales bacterium | reverse complement strand
CTAAAATTACTTTTTTATTTTTAATTAATTTTCTATTAGGGTTGTGTTTTAACTTAATGCCTAACTGACGTATTTTTTGTGTAGGTTCAATAAATGTTCTTCCTACATAGTGATTTCTAATTATACCTAAGTCAAAAGGAATTTTTGATTCCTCTGAAAAGCCTAATGCAGCAGGTACTCCAGAATCAGGAACAGGTATTACTATATCACCTTTTGTAGGATGTTCTATAGAAAGCTGTTTCCCCATTTCTTTTCTGCATTCATAAACATTTTTTCCTCCAAGAACACTGTCTGGTCTAGCAAAGTATATGTATTCAAATATACAGGGTCTTTCTTTAATACCTAGAAATGGTTTGTAGCTTTTTATACCATCTTTATCAATAACTACTATTTCTCCATTAGATACTTCCCTCTCAAATTTTGCTCCTATTATATCTAATGCACATGTTTCAGACGAAATTATTTTTGCAGACCCTAAAGAACCTATAACAAGAGGTCTTATACCTAAAGGATCTCTGATACCAATAAGTTTTTTATTGGTCAAAAGTCCAAAACTATAAGCTCCTTTTATTTCAAAAAGCGCATCAATAATTTTTTTTACTATAGTCTTTTCTTTACTTTTAGATATTAAATGTATAAATGCTTCAGTATCTGAGGTAGATTGAAAAATAGCTCCCTCTTTAACTAACCTATTTCTTAGCTCGATACCATTTGTTAAATTCCCATTATGAGAACAAGCTAGTCCACCACCCAATAAGTCGGCAAAAAGTGGTTGTATATTTTTAAATAGTGTTTTTCCAGTAGTAGAATATCTTACGTGTCCAATAGAAGATTCACCTGGTAATTTATTTATAACTTTTTCTTTTGTAAAATAATCTCCGACTAATCCAAGGTACAATTGGTTATTAAAGTTTTTTCCATCAAAAGATACTATTCCTGCACTTTCTTGTCCTCTATGCTGAAGTGCATGGAGTCCTAAAGCAGTTAAAGCGGCAGCATCTTTATGTCCAAATACTCCAAATATACCGCACTTATCTCTAATTCTATCATCAAAAAAATTCATAATATTATCTATTCATTATTCTCTATATTAAAAAGTTTATCTAATGAATTGTTATCATTATCACTGTAACCTTTTTTATCCTTATTTACAGAGTTATCAATTATAGGTTCATTATATTTTTCAATATTTTTTTTTAGTTCTGGTAGAGCAATCTCTATACCAAAAACTTTTTTAATTTTTGCAACTAGGCTATCTGGAAAAAATTCGATTATTTTACTTGAAGTATAATCAATTACTAACATTGATTTAGATGAAGTAACTGAAATAGGAACATTTTTTTTCCAAATAGTCCAAGATAATAAAATATTTATAAATGCAAATATTAATATTGACCTAAAAAAACCAAAAATGATACCAAAATTTTTATCAAATATTTCTAACAGAGTTTTATTTGATTTTGATACAATAAAATTAGTTATGATATTTATAGAAGAATAAATTAAAGTAAACAGTATTACAAAGGATACGCTATCAGCAATAATATCCATATTAATATATTCTTTTATAAAAAAACTAATATTAGGATATAGCAGAGTAGAAATATATACCGAAATAAATATTGATAATATAGATAAAGTTTCCTTTATAAAACCTCTAGAATAACCATAAATCATTGATATTATTGTAAAAATTACTATTATCAAATCTATGTAATTTAAATTATTAATTGAGCTCAATTTTTCCTCTAGTATTATTTTAAGTAAAGTTTTTTTACTCTAGATCCAATATTACTGCTAATTTCATACGATATAGTATTACACCTATTTGAAAAGTCCAGAATTGATAAACTACTTCCAAAAATCTCAACCCAATCATACTTAACTATATTTTTTATACCAGTTAAATCTATACAGCTTAAATCCATAGATATATTCCCTACGAAAGGTACTTTTTTGCTTTTATAAATAGCATAGCCATTATAATTTCTTGGAAGTCCGTCAGCATACCCAATAGATAAAGTAGCTATGATTGAATTTTTTTTTGTTACAAAATTAGCTCCATAACCAATACTCTGTCCTTTTTTTATTTCCTGGATTTGTATAATTTTAGCTTTAAGAGATATAACATTTTTAGTTAGGTTTTTTTTATTTAAACTAAGCCCATATAGAAGACCTCCTACTCTTATCATGTCATAATAATATTTTTTGTTGAGAAAAATGCCATTAGAGTTGGATAAACTATAAATAGTATCACTACAGAAGGAAAAATTTTTTTTTATTTTGTTAAATTTTTCTAACTGAGTATTATTTGAAGAGGTTTTTTTTTCAGAGGATATTAGATGACTTATTACCAGTTTAATATTCAAGTTTTCTTTCAGGTATTTATAGCAATATTGTAAATGTTCTTGTGAAAAACCTAATCTATTCATGCCAGTATCAACATGAATACCGCAAGATATTTTTTCTCTAGCTTTTTTATTATTTTTAATAACATTTAGTTGATATTTATTATTAATTATCAAAGTAATTTTATTTTTAATCATTTTTAAAAAATCTGATTTTTCATTTACGCCATTCAATAGATAAATTTCTACATCTTTAAAATTATTTCTTATTGATATTGCTTCATCAGGAGTTGCAACAAAAAAAACTTTACATCCTTTATTTTTTAAAACCTTACAAATTTCTAAAGCTCCCAATCCATAAGCATTAGCTTTAATACAAGGGGCTATTATAGAATTAGGAGCAAGTTTTTTAAGCAACTTATAGTTATAGATAAGGTTTTTCAAATTAACTATCAAAATAGCATTTGAATTATTAGATAAGCTATTCATTATTATTAATAGCTATCAGGTTGTTGTTTATCATCAGTAAGGTTTGAAAATTTTGTATGTTTTGCCTCAAAATGAAGTTGAAGAGATCCTATTGGACCATGTCTTTGTTTGGCTACAATAACATCAGCTAAATTTTTACATTTTTTTAAATTTTCTTGCCATTTTAAATATTTTTCGTGAAAAGCAACGGAACTGTCTGTGCCTGTAGATCTTGGTTCTGCTCTTTCTTCATAATATTCTTGTCTATAAATGAATATAACAACGTCAGCATCCTGTTCAATAGTACCAGATTCTCTCAAATCTGCAAGGTGAGGACGTTTGTCTTCTCTTTGTTCAACAGCTCTAGAAAGTTGAGACAGAGCTAAGACAGGTACATTTAATTCTTTTGCAACTGATTTTAGACCTTGTGTTATTTCAGAAATTTCTTGAACTCTGTTCTCGACCTTTTTTACCCCTCTCATAAGTTGTAAATAGTCTACTACTATTAAACTTAATTCATTATTCAGTTTTCTTTTAAGTCTACGAGCTCTAGTTCTTAATGTAGAAACATTGATTGCAGGAGTATCATCTATAAATAATTTATTACTTGATATTTCTTTACTAACTTTTGAAAGCACTGAAAAATTTTCTTTTGTAAGTTTTCCTCGCCTTATTTGATCTGAGGATAAGGAAGCTTGTTCGGCTAAAATTCTATTAGCTAATTGTTCAGCTGACATCTCGAGCGAAAAAAAAGCAACAGCTTTATTATTTACTTTATTTGAGGCAGCATTATAGGCTATATTAGTTGCTAAGGCTGTTTTACCCATAGAGGGCCTACCTGCTAAAATAATTAAATCAGATTTATGCAAACCACCAAGCAAATCATCAATAGCCAAAAAACCAGAAGAAACTCCTGAGAGCTTGCCTTTGTTTTTGTGAGCTTCTGCTGCGGTTACCATTGCTAGATTAACTGAATCAGTAAAAGGAATTAGCTTATTATTTTCAGAATTTTTATTTTCTGTAAGTTCATATAAATTTGATTCTATTTCTTCGATGAGTTCTATGGAATTTTTCTCATAATCTAGTTTTTGTGAGTTATGAAAAATATTACCTGCTAGTTTAATTAGTTGTCTTTTATTAAATAATTCAACTATTAAATTGGAGTAGTCTTTTATCACACTTGAACCTAGGTTACCTTCACATAAATCAGTTAAATATTTTTTACCCCCAATTTCCTTAAAGGATTCATCATCTGAAAAATAATGATCCAAAGTTAAAGGATTAGCTATTTGATCTTTGTTAGATAACTCATAAACGGCTTTATAAATTCTTCCTAACATAGGAATATAAAAATGATGATCAGATAAACCATTTTCTATATTTTCAAGAGCATTATTATCGCTCAATAAGGCACCTAAAAGAATTTCCTCTGCTTCATTATCATGGGGCAAGTGTTCTATTCTATTATTTACATTAGATAAAACATTAAGATTATTATTAAAGTTTTTTAATTTAGACATATGTAAGTATTTAATAAATTGAAATTAAAATAAACTCTATTTTTTATTTAAATACATAAAAGTTTCTTGCTGTGGAAAACTAAAAAGTTTTCCTCTAAAAACAAACGTATAAGTTATGAGGCTGTGGATATATTTTTTAAATAGATTTTTGTATTTTTATATTATGTATTATTGTGATTCTGATTCTTCGATATTTTTTACATTAACTTCAATTATACTTGTAACTTCAGCATGTAAAATAACCTCTACTTTATAGTTACCTAAATTTTTAATATTTGATTTTAAAATGATATCTTTTGCATTTAAAGATATTTTTTTTAGCTCATTAATTTCTTTAACTATATCTCTTGAGGTAACTGATCCAAATAAAGCACCCTGTTCACTAGCCTCTCTGAATAAAATAATACTTTTTGGAAGTAATTCTAAGACTTTTTTTGCCTCTTCTATTTTTTTAAGATTTGCTTTTTCTAATTCATCTTTTTTTTCTTCAAATACTTTTTTGTTAGCTTCTGTAGCTCTGATAGCAACTTTTTTAGGTATTAAATAATTTCTTGCATACCCATCTCTAACTTTTACAGTCTCTCCTATATTACCTAGTTTTGATATTTTTTCTAATAATATGACTTCCATTATCTGACTTTCCTTACGTGAGAAATTAATGCTAAAGTTCTAGCTTTTTTAATAGCTCTAGATAGTAGTCTTTGTTTAGAACTAGACACAAAGCTAATTCTACTAGGTATTATCTTTCCTTTTTCTGATATATATTTTTCTAGCAATTTTACATTTTTATAATCAATTTTTGGAGAATTCTTTGAGCTAAAAGGACAGCTTTTAAATTTCTTAGTAAATAGCTGTTTTTTATTATTGTTGTTTCTTGAATTTCTGTTGCTATCTCTATTGTTTCTCATGATTAACTTTCATTACTGGTTAAACTTACTTCGTTAACCATATTTTCAGAGTTTTCTTTCTCTATTTTTGTTTTCATTATAAAAGTTGGTTCTGTGGGTATATGATCAATTTTAGTTGTTAAAAACCTTATAACACTTTCATCTATTCTAAAATTTCTTTCTAATTCTTCTAATGCTTCTTTGTCGCTATTAAAAACTAACATAAAGTAGTAACCTTTTTTGTAGTTTTGAATTTTGTAAGCTAGCGTTCTTAATCCCCAATTTTCTTTATATTCAATCGTTGCTTTCTTTAATTTTAGCAGATTTTCATATTTTTCTTCTAAATCTTTAAGTGCTTTTGTATCAAGATCTTGCTTGACTATATATATAGTTTCATATATTTGCATAATAAATTTATTTAATATTAAAACTTGAAATATAGTAAAATTTCAGCTACTTGCAAGTTTTATTTTATATTTTATAGTAATTAAGGTAATTTATAAAAAGTATATATATGTTAAAGAGTTTTATATTTCCAGGACAAGGGTCACAAAAAATAGGTATGTGTAAAGAATTATACGATAACTTTACATGTGTTAAGCATTTATTAGAAAGCATAGATGATACTATATCTCAGAAATTATCAAATTTAATGTTTGAAGGACCAGTAGACGAACTAACAAAGACAGAAAACGCACAACCAGCAATTATGGCAAACTCTATGGCAGTTTTAGAGGTATTAAAAAAAGAATTTGGATTAAGTTTAGACAAAGTAAGTTTTTGTGCAGGCCATTCTTTAGGCGAGTATACTGCTCTGGCAGCTACAGAATGCCTTGATGTTTCTGAAGTAGCAAAATTATTGAAGATTAGAGGAAATAGCATGAAAGAGGCCATTCCAGATGGTAAAGGAGCAATGGTAGCAGTTATTGGAGCTGATTATGAAAAAGTGAAGGATATAAAAAATATGATTCCTGATAATTTAGTTTGCGATATAGCAAATTATAACTCTAAAAATCAAATTGTTTTATCTGGTGATGCTAAAGCAATTGAATTGATAATAAACTTAGCTAAAGAGAATAATTTTAAGGCTATAAAGTTACAGGTTAGTGCACCGTTTCATTGTTCATATATGAAAAAAACTGCTGAAGAGTTGAAAGATGTTTTTAGTCAATTAGCATTTAAAAAACCTAACACATCGATAGTTTGTAATTATAATGCTTTACCATTTAAAAATATTGAAGATTTAAAAAGCTCCTTACTTAAGCAGACTTTTTCTACAGTTAAATGGTATGAAAGTATAATTTATATGTTTAATAATAATGTAAGATATTTTGTCGAACTGGGAAATGGAAGCACTTTATCTAGCTTAATTAAAAGAATGGAGATAAGAAATGAATTAAATACTATTTCTTTATCAAGTATAGAGGATATAAAAAATTATGCTAAGGTAGAAATATGAATACTGAATTAGAAAAAAAAAATATTTTAGTTACTGGTGCAACAGGAGGCATTGGAAAAGCAATTGTTAAAAGTTTTAATAGCTATAAAAATAATATACTACTAACAGGAACTAACTCTTCTAAATTAACAGCTTTTTCAAAGGAGTTAGGAAAAAATTCCGATTTTGTAGAGTGTGATTTTAGTAAATATGAAAATATTGAGAAGATTTTAGATAAGATTAAATCATATTTTGATAATAAAATTGATGTATTAGTAAATAATGCAGGAATTACTAGAGATAACATTGCATTACGTATGAGAAGAGAAGAATGGTTAGACGTTATCAATTTAAATTTAAACAGTACTTTTTTTTTAACTAAAGAAATTCTTAAGTTAATGATAAAAAAAAGATATGGAAAAATAATAAATATTTCTTCTGTAATTGGATCGACTGGTAATTTGGGACAGGCTAATTATGCTGCATCTAAGGCTGGATTAGAAGGAATGACTAAATCATTAGCACTAGAAGTAGCTAGTAGAGGTATAAATATTAACTGCATTTCTCCTGGCTTTATAGAGACAGCAATGACAAAAAATATTTTAGAGCACAATAAAGAAGAGGTAATTAAAAATATCCCTTTAAAAAGAATCGGGCTGCCAGAAGATATATCAAGTTTGACTAACTTCTTAGCTAGTGATAATGCTAGTTATATTACTGGTCAAACTTTTCATGTTAACGGGGGCATGTTAATGTAAAAAAATTAAATTTTGGAGTTTATACATAAAGTATTTGAAATATTTTTAAAATAGTATACTAATTTTATAATTAAATAAGAAAGGCGTTAGTATGAGTGATATATCTGAAAGAGTAAAAAAAATAGTTGTAGAGCATCTTGGAATTGATGAAGACAAAGTAACAGAAACTGCTTCTTTTATAGACGATTTAGGCGCAGACAGCTTAGATACAGTTGAACTAGTGATGGCGTTCGAAGAAGAATTTAGCTGTGAAATTCCCGATGATATAGCAGAAAAAATAGTTACAGTTAAGGACGCAATTAATTATATTGAAGAAAATGCTTAGGTAATTACTTATGAAAAGAGTGGTAGTAACTGGCATTGGTATGGTGACACCATTGGCATCAAATGCTAAGGATACATGGGAACTACTTACAAATAGTAAATCTGGTATAAATAAAATTAATTCCTTTGATACTGATGACTTAAATTGTAAAATTGCAGGCCAAATTCCTACAGTAGATGAACATTATGGTTTTAATCCTACTAAATATATGGAGCCGAAAGATCAAAGGAAAGTTGATGATTTTATATTGTTTGCGGTTGCTGCAGCAGACCAGGCTATAGCTGATGCAGGTTTAAGTGATTTAAATGATGAAACGTCAAAAAGGGCAGGTGTTTTAATAGGGTCTGGTATAGGAGGATTGCAGTCTATTGCTAAGGCCAATGATACTTTAGTTAATAAAGGCCCTAAAAGAATGAGCCCATTTTTTATTCCTTCTTGTTTAATTAATTTAGCATCAGGACAAATATCTATAAAACATGGACTTAAAGGTCCAAATCATTCAGTAGTTACTGCTTGTTCTACAGGAGCGCATGCAATTGGAGACGCATCTAGACTCATTAAGTCTGGGGAAGCTGATATTATGGTCGCTGGTGGATCAGAGGCAGCAGTCTGTAGATTAGGAATAGCAGGTTTTGCAGCGGCTAGGGCTTTATCTACAAATTTTAATGATGAGCCCGAAAAGGCTTCAAGACCTTGGGACCAAAAAAGAGACGGATTTGTTATGGGAGAAGGAGCAGGAGTAGTAGTATTGGAAAGCTTAGAAAATGCAAAAAAAAGAGGGGCAAGAATTTATGCAGAAATTAAAGGTTATGGATTATCTGGTGATGCATATCATATTACAGCGCCAGCCTCTGATGGAGATGGAGGTTTTAGATCAATGGAGTCCGCAGTAAACAATAGCGGATTGAATTTAGAAGAGATAAATTATATAAATGCACATGGTACATCTACTCCATTAGGGGATGAAATTGAATTAGGTTCCGTAATGAGATTATTTAAAAATAACCTTAATACGATAAGTATGAGTTCTACTAAGTCATCAATAGGGCATTTGTTAGGTGCAGCGGGAGCGGTAGAAGCTATTTTTTGTATTTTATCTACTTTCTATAATATAATTCCTCCAACATTAAACTTGGAAAATCCATGTAAAGAACCATTATTAATTGATTTGGTACCAAATGAAGCAAAAGAAAAAAATATAAATATGGCCTTATCAAATTCTTTTGGTTTTGGAGGAACTAATGCTTCCTTAATAGTAGGAAAGTTAAAATAATGCGAAAAGTCAGTTTTTTTTTTTATCATTAGCTTTACTATTTATATTTTATTATTTATTTTTTCAAACTATTAAAATAAATAATGAAAAGATACTTTTTTTTGAGAAAGGTTTGTCTGCACAACAAATTGGAGTATTGCTTAAAAATGAGAAAATAATTGGAAATAATATAATATTCAATTTATTAGTAAAGGTTTCTGGCTTAAATAAAAAGATACAAGCAGGAGAATATTCTTTTTATGGGGAGCTCACAGTAGTGGATGTAATAAAGATTTTAGAAAAAAGTAGATTTTATTATCGAAAAATCACAATACCAGAATGCTTTACTGTGTCTAAAACCTTAGAGCTTTTAAATTCTAATATTTTTTTAACAGGAAAAATTAAAGCAAAGCCCGATGAAGGGTCTATTTTTCCTGATACTTATTTTTTTTTAAGAAATGAAAAAAGAAATAAATTAGTAAATATAATGAAAAGAAAAATGAATGTAGTTGTTAATGAGGTAATGAAAGATAATAAAACACAATTAAAGTCTAAAGAAGAAGTTATAAAATTAGCTTCTATTATAAATGCAGAGACCAAAATAAATAGTGAGAAATTTTTAGTAGCTAGTGTCTTTCATAATAGATTAAAAAAAAATATGAGATTACAATCAGATCCAACTATACTTTATGCAATAAATTTAAATAAAAAAAAAGAGGTAAGAAAAATTTATAAAAAAGATTTAAAAAGTGATAACCCATGGAATACATATACCAGAAATAATTTGCCCCTAACTGCAATATGCAACCCAGGTTTAGTATCCTTACAAGCCGCGATTAAACCTGCTAGTAGTAATTTTTATTATTTTGTTTCAGATGGTGAAGGAGGACATAAATTTAGTTCAAACCTTAAAGATCATAGAGAAAATATTAAACTATGGAAAAAAAAATTATTGAAAACAAATGCTATTAAATAAAAAAATAAAAAGATCAGGTATAATGCTGGTAGTATCTTCTCCATCTGGAGCTGGAAAAACTACATTAGCTAGAGAATTAATTAGTAGAGATAGAGATATTAATTTATCTATATCAGTTACTACTAGAAAGCCAAGGGTTTCTGAAAAAAATAATAAAGATTATATTTTTGTAAGTGAAAAAAGATTTAATAATATGATAAAAAAAAATATGTTTTTAGAGCATGCTATAGTTTTTGATAACCAGTATGGTACACCTAGAAACCCAACTATGAAAAAAATAAAGTTAGGCAAAGATATATTATTTGATATAGACTGGCAAGGCACACAAGCACTAAAAGAAAAAGAACCTAAACATTTAGTTTCAGTATTTATTCTTCCGCCTTCTACTAAAGAATTAGAAAAAAGATTACTTAATAGAGGACAGGACTCAAAAGAGGAAGTTAAAAAAAGAATGGCCGAAGCAAGTTCTGAAATAACTCATTGGGCAGAATATGACTATGTGATTATAAATGATGATTTAAATAAAACATTATTAAAGCTTAGATCTATATTAGAAGCAGAAAGGTTAAAAAGATATAGACAGATAGGTATAAATGATTTTATTAGAAGAGTTATATCTTAAATTTCTTTAATCGTATTGGCTAAGTTGCAGTAAGCATCTACTGATATATTCTCTGGACGAGATTGTTCATTAATATTCAGCTGTTGTAAGTAAATTGATATATTTTTTATTTCTTTAAGTGAATTCTTTATTTTTTTTCTTCTTTTATTAAATGCCTTTTTAGTAACTGTTTTTAATTTGGTAAAGTCTTTTATTATTATATTTTTTTTTTTAACAAATTTCAAAACTGTACTATCAATTTTTGGTTCTGGATAAAATATTTTTGCAGGTAGTTTTTGGGCCAAGGTTATATTGCATACACTTTGTGCTATTACTGAAAGCCTAGAATAATTTTTATTATTGGGTTTAGATATTATTCTTTCTGCTACTTCTTTTTGAAAAGTAAATATAACTTCTTTTATATTTTTATCTAAGGGTAAAATTTTTAATAGAATCTGAGTAGAGACATAATAAGGCAGGTTTGATAATATTTTTGTATCAGGTTTAATAAAATTAATAACATCTACTTCCATAAAATCTGCTATTAATAGAGTGCTTTTAATTTTTGGGAATTCCTTTAGTAATAATGTTAATATATTTTTAAAACTTTTGTCTTTTTCAATCAATATAATTTCTTTAGGAGATTGTTCCAATATAGATCTTGTTAGACCACCTGGTCCAGGACCAATTTCAATTACGGTATGATCTTTAATTGGTAAAATATTTTTAACTATTTTATTTAATACATTAAAATCAAATATAAAGTTTTGACCTAGTTTTTTTTTAGGAATAATTTTTTCTTTTTCTAGAATTTGTTTTAATTTAATTTTATTTAGCATGAAAAATTAAATAGGATTAATTTCTATTAGAGCTCTTTGCCTTATTCTGTTTAATAGTAAAGTAGATGCATTATTAATTTTATTTACAGTCAACTTATTTAAAATATTTTGTTTTATCTTATCAAATGAAACCTTTATTATAGGTTCACATAGCATAATAGCATGAACGCCATCCTCTGTAATAATTTCTTCACTAAGAATACCTACAGGTAAATTATTTTTAATTACATTAGAAAATTTTTTATCTAATGCATTTTCAGATAATATACCAAGGTTACCTCCACTAATTATTTCTATTTTTTCTATAGTTTCTTCTAGCATGTTACATCCCTTTACTTTTCTTCTAAGGTCATTTATAGCATTGCTATATTTAGTTATATCTTGTTTGTTTTTATCTTGGAATTTAAAAAATATTTGGCTCAGATTATATAGTGATTCATTATCATTTATTTTTTTTGTTTTTCTTTTATTACTTAATAGGTATACATGATAACCAATAGAACTTTTAATAGGTTTACTAATACTATTTGGTAACATATTCTTAATTTCTTCATTGGCATTTTTATTTAATACGCTCTCTCTTATCCATCCCTTTGAAATAACTGCACCATCTGAAAATTGTTCAGCAATTGTTATAAAATTTGATGTGGTTAAGTTTGAATAAATAGAGTTAATTTTTTCCAGGGCAGTATCTTGATTTTTTGCTTCTGCATATGAAATAAAAATTTCAGATAGATTGAACTCAGTTTCCCCTGAATTCTTTATAAAGTTTTTAAAAGCTTCATCTTTTTGCTTATCACTTATTTTAATATTATTTGCTATGGTAATATTTATTAGTTTATTCCAAAGTAATTGACTTCGTATTTGATTATATATTACTACTTCAGGAATATTCTTTTCCTTGAAAGATTGTATTAAACTATTAGTTTTCAATTTAAGACTTCTTTCTAGTCTATTAATTTCGTTATTTACTTCATTACTGGTAATTAGTATTCCATACCTTTGAGCTTCTTGTATTTTTAGATGTTCATCAATTAATACCTTTAATATTTGATTTTTTAATTTTT
>NZFJ01000001.1 GCA_002690625.1 Rickettsiales bacterium | reverse complement strand
GTTATTATCATATATACCTATCTCAATACCAAAGTTTTTTTTATATAAGTTTTCTAGCTTATTTTTTAAATTTTTAATCACAATATTTGACATAATTTCTCCTTTACAATATTCATTGCAAAGTACTTGCCAAATATTTGAAAATTAATTAGCCATTTTAAGAATATTGAGAGCTATACTTGTATATTCTTTATTAGAAAAAATATTTTTTACTAGGTTGTCTTTTGATATACTTAAAACCTCAGTTCTGTTATCTGAAACAACAGTGTTTTTCCATTTTTTTTCTTTTAGGTTGTCTAATAAGCCGTATACATCGCCACTTTGAAGCTCTTGTAACGTTAAATTGCCTGTTGAATTTAGAACTCTTGCTTTTCCTTTTAATAAAATGAAAAAATTATTCGTTGGATGACCTCTTTTTAGAATAACCTCTTTATGAAAAAAAGTTTTTTTCACTATTAACTCCAGGTATTAGGGTGTTTGTTATCAACATCAATAGCTAAACTTTTTAAGAGTATTGACTTATAGTCACCTGGTTTAATTGTATTGAAAATAGTATTTTTTTTAATAACTGCTAATATTGTAGTATTTTTTGCAACCATTAATTTACTATAGTTTCTATTTAAAAGTAAATCCATAAGGCCAAGCGTACTGCCTTTTTTTAATAAAAACTTATCTTTATTTTTTTTATTTTTTTTTTCAACACTTTCTATTAAGCCGCTTAAAATTACATATATATTTTCAATTTTCTGATCAGGATAATATACAACATCATTTTTTTTAATCATTACCGTTTCTTTTGATTGTAAAATGGCAGATTTATTTTCTGTTTGTTCAATTAATGACATATTACTATAAACGGATTTTATAAAATAAGTTTAATTTTTATAAAACTTTATTTCTTAAAGTTATAGCTTTTTCCCTATATAAACTATCTAAATGTGATGTATCATTTATATTAAGAATTTGTGTAAGGTAGCTCAAAGATAATTTGATGTCTTGTGGAGTTCCTAGCAAATAATACCCATATGATATTTCGTACAGAATACCAATTTCTTTACTATTTAATTTCACTACTTTTTTAAAATGACTTCTCGCTTTATTTGCGCTTGCTCCATAAACTGCTTTTGCAATAGTTTTCCCCGCTTGATTAACTATTTCAGCATGCCATATTCCTTTTGATAAATTAGCAATAATATTTTCATTATTAATTAATAATGCAGTATCTAGATATTTTTTTACTCTATCAGCAATTCCCTTAGTAATTGCTGCCATAATACCTATTTCTTGCCCATATCTTCCTAAAGAATGGGCAGCTTCTACATAGGCTTCAGCATTATTCTTATCTAAAGATATTGCTTCTTTTGAAACTTTATAAGAATTTAAGTAGCTTTTTTTTGCCTGTTCACTATTTTTATAGAAATGTGTATAAATAGAAATTACTCTAGATTGAAATACTTTAGCTTCACTTGTTTTTATCTGTTCTGAAATTAATATGGCTTTCTCGTATTCGCCCTTTAAAAAAAGTTTTCTAGCTTTACTTAAACTATCTTCAGCAAAAATAAATCTAGTAAAGATAAAAAAGAATAGTGTTAAAGTTACTAATTTTCTAGTAATATTTCCCATAAAAAAGAAGGTAACAAAAATTCTGGAATAATAAAGATAATTAATACTAAAATTAAAATTGAGACTACAAAATAATTTCTATTTACTCGGAATATATAAATAAGAAAACCTAAAACTATTAATAATATTAATAGATGTAATATTGATTCATAAACCATTCATTAAACTTAATTAACTGTAAATTTTTTTCAGGTCTTTTTTTGCTAAGCTATGATTAGGTTGTATACTAAGTAAATTTTTATAAAGTTCTTTAGCTTCATTTACATAACCAAGTTTATAAATAGCTCTAGCTAATAATAAAGTTTTTTCTATATTGAACATAAATCACCTCTATTTCAAATGAAGCAATTATCATGCCAAAATTTAATTAGAAGAAGCCTAAATGGCTTCTTCTAATCACATATATTAGTTTATATTTTATTTAATGAATTTTCTAGATCTTTTAAAATATCCTCAATATGTTCTATTCCTATAGATAGTCTTATATAATCTTTGTATACACCTGCTTTTAATTGGTCATCAGAGTTTAATTGAGAGTGAGTAGTAGATGATGGGTGTATAGCTAAACTTCTTACGTCACCAATATTTGCTACATGATAAAACAATTGTAAATTATTTATAAAATTTTTGCATGCTTCATATCCTCCTTTGATATGAAATCCAATTAAGTTACCAAATAAATTTTTAGTAAAGTATTTTTTATTTTTCGTTTCATTGTTAGGATAAACTACTTTTGAAACTCTACTATTGTTTTTTAAAAAATTGGTCACTAACTCTGCGTTTTTTGACTGCCTTTCAATTCTTAAAGGTAGTGTTTCAATTCCTTGTATAAACTGAAAAGCATTAAAAGGACTCATTGCAGAACCTACATCTCTTAATAGAGTAGTTCTAGCTTTTAGAATATATGCTATCGGCCCCAGTGGTTTTGTTGCTTCTGTCCAAACTGTACCATGATAGCTAGGATCAGGATTATTCATTGCTGGTTGTTGTTCTTTGAATTTGTCCCAGCTAAAATTACCTCCATCAACTATAATCCCTCCAATTGCACTTCCTTGGCCTCCTATATATTTAGTGGTAGAATGTACTACTACAGAAGCTCCATGTAAGAAAGGTTTGCATATATATGGTGCTGCAGTATTATCAATTATTAAAGGTATTCCAATTGCTTTTCCTATATTGGCTACTTCTTCAATAGGAAAAATATTTAGTTTAGGGTTAGGTAAAGTTTCCCCATAGTAGGCTCTAGTTTTTTTATCAGAAGCTTTCTTGAAAGAATTAGGGTCAGATGGATCAACAAATCTAACTTCTATCCCTTGATCTTTAAGGGTATTAGCAAATAAGTTCCAAGTTCCTCCATAAATGTCTGTAGAGCTAACAATATTATCTCCATTTTTAGCTATATTTTGAATTGATAGAGCTGTTGCTGATTGACCTGAAGAAACAGCTAAACTTGCTATACCTCCTTCGAAAGCTGATACTCTTTTTTCAAGTACATCGCAAGTAGGATTCATAATTCTAGTATAAATGTTACCTAGTTCTTTCAGTGCAAAAAGATTTTCTGCATGATCAGCGTTATTAAATTGGTAAGAAGTTGTTTGATATATTGGGACAGCTACAGAGTTAGTACTTGGATCAGCACGCCATCCAGCATGTAATACTTGAGTTTCTTCTTTTTTAGAATTTAAATTAGACATATTATCTCCTTTTTAAGCGTTAATATGCTCCAGAAATAAAATTATACTGTTGGTGAAATTTACCTCTTTAGCAGTATTTATAATGCGCTCGCAAGCTGGAGCTCAAATCAGCGCAAAAATATTATATTTATTTTTCAAATAAATGTCAATATAATTATATTATGAGAACAGCTTTTATATATAATGATATATTTAGAAACTCAATATTTGGTAAAAACCATCCTGTAACAATTAATAGAGTTTCAAATGTATTTGATTTATCAAAAATTATTAAATTTGAAAAAATAGATTATTTATTAAGTGATCTAGCTAGTAATGAAGAATTATCTATATTTCATGATAAAGATTATATAAAAGTTTTAAGAAAAACTGAAGCCTCTCAAAAAATCTCCTATTTTGATTCTATAAAATATAATATAGGAAGCCCTAGTAATCCTATTTTTAAAGAAATGTATAAAAGGCATGCAGCTTCCACAGGATGCTTATTAAGTGCATCAAAATTAATATTAGAAAATAAATATAACTTGATATTTTCTCCTGGTTCAGGAGCTCATCATGGACAAAAAAATAAAGCATCAGGTTTTTGTTATTTTAATGATATTGCTACAGCTATATTATTTTTAAAAGAAAGTGGAATAAGAAAAATTTTATATTTTGATATGGATGCTCATTATGGAGATGGTGTAGTAGAAAATTTTAAGGGCGATAAAAGTATTTTAACAATATCTATTCACCAAGAAGACTTATGGCCTAGAAGTGGAGAGTATTTGTTTAAAAAAGACGTTATTAATATTCCCGTAAAAGCCGGGTTTGATGATGTGGGTTTTAAAAATCTTATTAGAAATAAGCTATTAGATCAAATGAAAGATTTTAATCCTGAAGTAGCTTTTCTACAAATGGGAGCTGATTGTTTAAAAGATGATTATATGTCAAAGTTATTATTAAGTAATAATTCTATGTCTTTTATAATAAAAATATTTAAAACTTTTACAAAAAATATAATTGTTATGGGAGGAGGAGGGTACAATCCTTGGACTACCCTTAGAGCATGGACCTATAATTTAGCAACTTTAGCAGATGAAACAGATAAATTAAAAATTCAAGATAGTGCTAAAAATTTTTTGAAAAAAATAAAGTGGAAGAAGAAACCTAAATATGAATGGGTAAATCAAATTATAGACACTCCTAATATTTTTATGTAACTTTTCTAATATGAAAGGTTGCTTGCTTTATTTAATTTATCCCTTATTTATTATTTTTGTTTTAATTTTAATTTACATACTTTTAATTTAATGAGAAATTAGCTTGGCTATATTTTTATCCATATTAGTTGCTATTCTATGGGCTTGTTTTGATGCAATTAGAAAACAGTCTATACAATTCATCTCTGAAATTAATGCACTTTTTTTAATTGTAATTGCACAGTTTTTCTTATTTTTATTTTTTTTATCATTTTCTGATTTTCAAATTGATATTTATTCATATTATATTTATGGAATTTTTCTAATATTTTTAAACTTAATTTCTATGTATATGTTTTTAAAAGTGCTTAAAAAAGGAGAAATAAGCACATATATTCCTATGCTAAGCTTTACACCTCTTTTTTCCGCACTATATTCTAGATTTATTCTAACTGAAAAACTTCAAACCTCACAGTATTTTGGAATTTTTCTAGTTATATTTGGAGCTTTATTAATATATTCAAAAAGCTTTAAATTTAAATATTTTTTAAAACCTTCTATGTTAAAATTTAATAACAGTAATAAAAATTTATATTTTATTATAATCGTTTCATTGATATGGAGTCTTACTCCTGTTTTGGACAAACAATGTTTAAATTATACTGATCCATACATGCATGGGTTTATTCAGTCTGCAGGTATGTTGATTATTGTTCCAATAATTCTTAATTATAAAGAATTAAAATATAATTTTAATTTTAAAATTAATATATTATTAATAGGATTAGTATTAATAGGGTTTCTAGCTTCGTTAGTTCAATTGATTGCTTTAAAATATAATTTAGTAGCAGTATTAGAGTCTTTAAAGAGAGGAATAGGTATCTCTTTATCTTTATTTTTTGGATATTATTTTTTCAATGAAAAAATTACATATAAAAAATTTATATCTGTATTTATTATGATAATAGGGGTTTTTAATATTATAAATTTTACTGATTTTACATAGCTATAATTTATAAAATTAATGCAGGTTTAGATAAAAAAGATTTCAACATACAATTATTAGTTGCTAAATTCTTAATAGGAATATAATTTCTATTTAATGATTATTAAGTTTTTATCAATTTTAATTTTAATTTCTTTAGCAGTTTTAGGAGTAAACAAGGTAATAAAATTAGAGAGATACAATAATGAAATAATAAAGGTTCATATTAAGTTAATTAATAATTGTGAGCTATACGATAAAGCTTTTATGGTTAAAAGTATTCCTTCTGGTAAAATAGCTAAATTCCAAGATAAAACGGCTACTCTGTTTTTAGAAAGATCTAGTAAGGTTAAATTAGAAGCTAATGATAGTTTTCCTGGATTTCATTTTAGTAGTTTACCTGTTAAAGTTGATACAAATGTGGATTTAATCGCAGATTGCTCAAATTCTGAAAGATTAGATAATATTTTTGATTCTTTAAATGAGCAATTTAAGGCAGATTAATAATCTTTGTTATTTTTTGAGGACAGAATACACTTAGATAAATCGTTAACGACACTACATATATATATTTTATCGGAATTACTTACTATTAATGTGGCTTCACTATCTGAGTAAGGTTTACTTTTTATTATAAAACCGTTCTGTATAATTCTTAAATCCGCTAAAAGTTGATATGATAGAAGGTAAAATAGTAATGTTATAATTTTTATATACATACACTATATATAGTATACATAAATTATTATAACTCAAGATCTATTTGTAATTTTTATATAAAATTTTTTACCTTTGTATGTTATGTGATGATGTGCAATTTTATTTTCAATTACTTGGTCTAAATGAATAATATCTTTTTTAAGAGGCCCATATTCTAGGGCTTTCATAATAATATACCAAATTTTGTATAAATCATAATTGTCCATAATTTATGATTATATTCTGGAGGTGAGATTTATTCAAGAACAAAAATAGAACAAATTTAGTTTTTATCAATTCCTGAAGGGTAATTATGAGATGCGTATCTTAAAACTAAAATACTAATTGCTAAAAATACTATCCCACCACAAATTATTAGAATTTCGTAGTGCACCTGATCTGTTGGAGTATTATGCCATTCATTTAAGTATTCCAGTAACATACGTGTTAACGCTGTAATGGCCACATAAATTAGAAACCTGACTGGCATATGATTAGTTTTAAAGTATATTCCAACTACAGCTCCTAACTCTAAATATATAAACAATAGTAAAATATCTTGAATACTAGCTGAGTTTTTTTCTGTTAAATCTAAAAATGTAAAAAAAGCAGACCATACAATTGCCGATCCTATTGCAAATAAAGCAAGATAATGAAAGCTTTTTACTAGTATATTGCCAATTTTGTTAGCATTTTTTTCTAATTTTTTTTCCATATTTAACGTTATTTTATTCCTATTAGCAGAAAAATTGCAATAAAAATATTATTATGGATTTAAATAAAGTGATTTAATAATTGTAATTTGAAATTTCTTCGCTATTTTGAAATTGTATTTGATATGATTTTGCTATTAAATTAGCTATAACCCTTCTTTGTTCTTTTGGAATATCAGATAAAGCATTATCTAAAACACATTTTCCATGCTTATAGTTATTAGATAATTGTGATTTACCAAGCCAGTTACCAACTGGATCATCTATTCCATCATATTCTTCTAAACTACATGCCATAACATTTTTAGCTAAAAAAATTATGATGGTAGGTAAAATAAACTTTAATCTCATTATAAAATATTCCTTTAAATAATAACTTTGCTTTTATGAATAGAGTTTAGTAAGCAATTAAGACTGTTACTAGGGAGGAGTAATTGTTTGTTTACTAAACTCTATTTGTATAATAGTAAACTTTTTTACAAAAAACAAGTAAAATATTTGATTAATTGGTATTTTTTTGTTAATAATTGTATTATATTATTTGTAAATATGTAAAATTTGTATAAAAATGGAAATTAATACTAATATTGGCGTTGTCATAAGAAGATTAAGAAGAGAAAAAATGCTAACGCAAAAAAATTTGGCTGATCAATTAGGAATCTCTGTGGCCTATATAAATTTAATTGAAAATAATAGACGTAGTATAACTGTTCCATTGCTTCTAAAAACAGCTAGTCTTTTTAACATTGAGCTTTCTGAATTGACTAACGATTATAATAAACAATTAAATTCAGATTTGATGGATATTTTTAGTGATAATATTTTTGAAGAGCATGAATTAAAAAATAATGATATAAAAGATTTTTCCATAAATTCGCCAATAGTTGGGGATGCAATAAGAACTTTGTACGATAAATATACTCAAAATAAAAAAGATTTAGTTTTGTTAGCAGATCAAATGATTTCAGTAAAGCAAGAAATATCAGATACAGTTGGTTCTGATAAGTCAAGTGCCGACTTTATATCTGATATGCTACAATCAAATAATAATTATTTCAACGAAATAGAAGATGCTGCTAGCAAAGAAATTAAATCTATTAATTACAATATAGGTAATAGATTGGTTAGTATGATAGAGCATTTAAAGAAAAAATTCTCTATTAGCGTAGATTTTATAGAACAAGGAACAAAAGATAATTTTGTAAAAAAATTTATTTCAGAAAAAAAAATTTTATTGATTTCAAATACATTAAATAGGGAGAGCAAAGAGTTTTTAATAGCTCACCAAATAGGATTGTTAGGTGCTAATGATATTATAGAATACAAATTGCAATCAGAAGGCGTTAACGATAAAAATACTTTAGCTTTAGGAAAAACTGTTTTAGCTAATTATTTTGCTTCCTGTATACTTATGCCATATGATTTATTTTGTGACACAGCAATAAAATATAGATATGACATAGATATACTTTCAAATAGATTTGATACCTCTTTTGAACAAGTATGTCATAGACTTACTACATTACAGAAACCTAATAAAAAGGGTATTCCTTTTCATTTTATGAGAGTAGATATAGCAGGAAATGTGTCTAAAAGGTTTTCTCTTTCAGGGCTTAAAATACCTAGATATTCTGTAGCATGTCCCAGATGGAATGTTTATACTGCTTTCTTAAGCCCAGGAAAAATTAAAGTACAACTGTCTAAAATGTTAGACGGAAAAACCTTTATTTGTATAGCAAGGACTGTAAGTAAAAGAATTGGAGATTATACTTCTCCAGAAACTTTTTTTTCGATAGGACTTGGTTTTGATATTAAATATAAAGAAGATTGCATTTATGCAGATAGGTTAGAATATAGTTCTGCAATTCCAACTGGTTTATCTTGTAGAACTTGTGAAAGAGAAAATTGCAGACAAAGAGCTTTTCCTCCAATTCATAAAAATTTAACATTTAATGAAAATGTTAGAGGTTTGTCTGGATACATTACTCCGGACAAATAAATCTTTTTATTTAAATAATTTTATTATAGCATAAACATATGTTAATTTTACATTTTTGTAACAACTCTAGAGCACAGAGAATATTATGGTTATTAGAAGAGCTAAAATTAGAATATAAGATTAATTCTATAAAATTTCATCCATCAGAGCTTAAATCTGAAATCCATAGAAAAAGACATCCTTTAGGTAGAGTTCCAGTGCTAGAAGACGATGATATAATTATATATGAATCTGGAGCTATAGTAGAATATTTAATTGAAAGACATAGTGATGGAAGCTTAAAGCCAGAAGTTAGAGATACTAACTTTCCTCAATATTTACAATGGTTTCATTATTGTGAAGGTATGATAATGCCTCCAATGAATACAATAGTTGTCCATACTTTAATTTTGCCTAAAGAAAGAAGAAATGAAGAGGTTTTAAGACAAGCTAAAAATTTATTAACAAAATCTTTAAGTCCAGTAGATAATTTACTTTCTAAAAATAAATATTTAATTGATGTTTTTTCAGGTGTAGATTTTATGCTAGGCCATGCATTATATATGTCTAATAAACTTGGATGCGTAAGTGACGAAATGAATAATATTAAAAGGTATATAGATTTAATCAATACTCATGACGCATTTTTAAAAGCTATCAACACAGAGTAAACTTTTAACTATTCATTCTCGTATATTTCTTATGAGCAACTATTGCATTTTATGGTTTAGAAAAGATTTAAGACTCCAAGATAATTGCGCCTTATTAGAAGCCTCAAAACATAAGGGAATTATCCCCATTTTTATATTTGATAATCAGATTCATGAATATTCTAAAATAGGTGGTGCAAGTTTATGGTGGTTAGAAAGATCATTGGAATCTTTAAATAAACAGCTAAATGGAAAGTTAAAAATTTTATTTGGAAACAGTTATAATATCTTATCCCAAATTTGCGAAGAAAATAAAATTAAGCATATTTATTGGAATAGATGCTATGAACCAGATAGAATACTAGCTGATACAACAATTAAGAAAAAATTAACCAACAAAAATATTAATGTAAAATCTTTTAATTCAAGTTTACTATGGGAGCCTTGGACAATTAAAAATAAGAGTGGGAACTTTTACAAGGTCTTTACGCCTTTTTTTAAGAAAGGCTGTTTAGAATCAGATTCTCCCAGAAAACCATTAATAAATAAAGAAAAAAATACCTTCGTTAGCCTAGAAGGAGAATTTACTGAATATAAATTTGTTTATAATATTAATGCTAATTTTTGGTATAAAAAGTTTGACAAGATTTGGAATGTTTCTGAAGATGCCGCTTTGATTAAATTTGAAGATTTTTTGGAAAAAGGTTTTCAAGATTATTCAGAAGGAAGAAACCATCCCAATAAAAACAATGTTTCAAGAATTTCTCCTTATTTACATTGGGGACAAATTTCTCCATTTAAAATATGGGATGATGTCAGTGAAAAAGATAATGGAAAAAATAAAGAAACATTTTTGAGTGAATTAGGATGGAGAGAATTCTCTTACCATTTACTATATCATTACCCAAATATTAATAACACAAATCTTAAAATACAATTTAATAGTTTAAAATGGGATAATAATTTTGACTTATTAGAAAGTTGGAAAAAAGGTACAACAGGTTATCCAATAGTTGATGCAGGAATGAGAGAATTATGGGAAACTGGTTATATGCACAATAGAGTTAGGATGATAACCGCTTCTTTTTTAGTTAAAAACTTATTGATACACTGGAAATATGGAGAGGAGTGGTTTTGGGATTGCTTGGTAGATGCAGATTTAGCAAATAACAGTGCTAGTTGGCAGTGGGTAGCAGGTACGGGTTCAGATGCAGCTCCTTTTTTTAGAATATTCAATCCCATAACGCAGTCTTTAAAATTTGATAAAGAAGCTAATTACATCAGGAAATTTATACCTGAAATTTCTAAATTGCCAGATAAATATATTTTTTCTCCATGGTTAGCAGACAGTAATACACTCAAAGAATCTAATTTAAAATTAGGTAAAGATTATCCATATCCAATCATAGATTATTCATATTCAAGAGAAAGAGCTCTGGCTGCTTTTAAAAATATTAAAAACACTAATTTATAGAGTGTATTATTTAATGAATTATAATATGCTTAAATAACAAAAATAATAATATGTTTAAATTTTTTACAGATAAAAATTGGTTTTCTTGGAGTATAGGAGGTACACTTGTTATCCTATTCTCAACATGGTATCAAGTGCAGTTAGATGTTAGAATTAATCAGTGGTTTGGAGAATTTTATGATACTTTACAAAATGCCTTAACAACACCAGGCTCAGTAAGCGAAGAAGAATTTATTTCTTATTTATTTACATTTGCTAAGGTTGCAGGAGGATGGGTTGTGATCGCGGTCTTTACTGGTTTTTTCGTAAGTCACTGGGTCTTTAGGTGGAGGACATCTATGGCTAATTATTATCATGAACAGTGGCAAAAGGCTAGGATGACTGAAGGAGCTTCACAGAGGGTACAAGAAGATACTTTAAAATTTGCTAGAATAATGGAAGGCTTAGGCGTAGGACTTTTAGATAGCATAATGACATTGGCAGCATTTCTTCCTATATTGTGGGGTCTTTCTAAACAAGTAAGTAGTTTGCCGTGGATTGGAGAAGTAGACCATGCTTTAGTTTGGGTAGCAATTTTATCTGCACTAGGGGGAACAATAATTCTAGCTTCTGTTGGGATTAAATTACCTGGGATAGAGTATGATATACAAAAAGAAGAAGCAGGATATAGAAAAGAACTTGTATTAGGAGAAGATGACCCAATTAGGGCAGCACCACCTACTATAGGACAATTATACAATAGAGTAAGAGGAATTCATTTTAAATCTTATTTTCACTATTTATATTTTAATACTGTTAAGTGGACTTACTTTCAAGGAATGGTAATAGTTCCTTACTTGGCATTAACTCCTACAATAGTAGCAGGAACTATAACTTTGGGTTTTGTGCAACAAATTACTAGGGCATTTGGAAGAGTTGAAGGATCGCTTCAATACTTAGTTAAAAGTTGGGCAACAATAGTTGAATTAATATCAGTATGGAAAAGATTGAGAGAATTTGAAAGAAATTTAGCTGTTAATACAGCAGAACAATATGAAGTTGAATAATATAATGGTTTTTATAAACTTTGCTAATTGGTAAAATTAAGCTTGATATGATAGATCTTTTTTATAATAAATTTATATTTAAGTTTTCAAAATTAGTACTATTATTTTTAACATCCTTAACATTTATAATGCTTTATTTCGCAGCAGATCTAAAAATAGATGCTTCATCAGATTCGTTGATTTTAGAAAAAGACAAGGATTTAAAGTATTATCAGCTAATAAGTCAAAGGTATAAATCACCAGATTTTTTAATTATAGCTTATACTCCTAATGATTTTTTATTAAGTTCAAAAGTTAAAAATAATATAAAAAATATTGCCGCTGAGCTTCAATCATTAGAAGCAGTAAAATCTGTAACTACTATTCTGAATGTTCCATTGTTAGAAAGTTCTAAAAAATCATTAGCTGATATACTTGAAGGAGTGCCAACCATTGAAGATAACTTAATAGAGGAATCGGAAGTAATTAAAGAACTAACTAATAGTTCTCTATATAAAAATAATTTAGTAAGTGAAAATTTTAAAACAACAGCTATTCTTATAAATCTTAAAGACAATAATAGTCTTTTAAAATTAAAACAAAAAAAGTCAGATTATCAGAATCAAATGGAAGGTGCTTTTTTAAACAAAAATAGTTCATTAGAATATAAAAAAATATTAAAATTAATAGATATCGAAAGAAATAAGCAAAGAAGCAATCAAAGTAATTTAATATTAGATATAAGAAAGATTATAAATGATTATAAAAATACAGGAGATATTTATTTAGGAGGTATTCCTATGATATCGAATGATGTAGTAGCATTTGTAAAGAATGATTTAAAAGTTTTTGGTCTTTCAATTTTAGTATTTTTAATTATGACGTTATCAATTATTTTTAGGCAAAGTAGATGGGTAATAATGCCTATTATGACTTGTTTTTGTTCTGTAATTATTACAGCAGGAATATTTAGTATTTTAAATTGGGAAGTGACA
>NZFJ01000049.1 GCA_002690625.1 Rickettsiales bacterium | reverse complement strand
CTTATATCTTTAGTATTTATAAACTTAAATTTTAATATATAAAAAAATAAAAAAAAGCTTTTCATTCTTGTTTAGAGATAATAATAAAGTTTGCACGGGGTGTAGCGCAGTCTGGTAGCGCATCAGGTTTGGGACCAGAGGGTCGGGAGTTCGAATCTCTCCACCCCGACCATCAAAAACTTCGGTTTTCTAACTATTGCAAGACATCAATTTCTTTGATGTAACTATTTTCTCTCACAAATCATACGAAAGTAAAACTAAGAGAAAACAAGGATAGTACAGTAAAGTTGTGGTTACCTGCAAAATCCACAACAAACTATTTTCCATTTAGGACTTGTTTATTTGTTTGTGAAGTCTTCTATATAGATTGTTATTATTTTTTATATTGATTTTATGTTGTAAATCTTTTTTATAGATAATTATACTTTTTTTTTATATCATAGGAATTTTTTATGAATTTNATTATCAGAANTTTAATTAGTATCAAAACTATAATATTTATTTGTATTTTTATTAACTCATATTCATTTGCTTCAGGATGTGATGGTTATCCTTTTAAAGATAACCTTCAAGTTACATCTGTTGATGGTGGCAGCAAATTTATTTCAACTGCAACTGTAGTGATGCAGTTTGGTGATCTTGATGAAGAACTTCAAGCAAAAAAAGAAGCAAGGGGTAATGCAAAAGGTCAAATTATAAATTTTTTGGAAGAAGATATTTCTACTGATGAAGAATTTGATAAAAAAGTTACTTCTCAAGTTAATGTTGATGGAGACGATGTGTCAAAGGCAAAAGATATTGTTAAAACTATGGTGAGTTCATATAAAATTAATGCTTCTAAANNAATGAGAGGTTTAATCCAAATTGGAGATTGTACAAACCCGGGTGAATTTGTAAAAGTTACTGTTGGATTAAAACCTGAAACTATTGCTGCTGCAGAAGAAACATCNAATGCCATATCCNAGTCTTTAAATGGTGNNTCTAGTTCATCTAATTCTAATTCAAATTCAAATTCTAATTCTAATTCTAATTCTAATTCTAATGAAGTAAGTGAAGGATTACCAAAAAGCAAAGCTAGCCAGAATGCACAAACTGCATTTTAATTACTAAAATAGTCATAAATAAGTCCAGTTATGAAAATAAAAAAATTTTTCTTATTATTAATATTAATTACAGCACCTNTANTTGTATTTGCTGAANCTCGAGAAAGACAGTTAGTTACAGGNGTGGGNAAAAAAGTTAATGAAGCTTTACAAAATGCGGCTGAAATAGCACTTATGAATAGTGTTGGAACATTTATAGATACTGAAACTCTAATAAGTAAAAGAACTGAAATTCGAGATGGTGTAAGAAAACAAAGTAAATCTTATAATAATGAAATGCTGGAGTCTTCAAAGGGAACAATAGAACAAATAGATATTTTAGAAACAAGAAATGAAAATGGTCTTGTTTATATTGATGCTGTTATTGTTGTCAGAGTAGATGATTTGAAAGTTCTAATTGAACCAATTGTTAAAGCTGAGAAAAAAATTTCAAAAGGATTATTTGCTAAAGTTCAAAAAACGAAAAGTCAGAATGCAGACAAAGAACAACTTTTGTTAAAAAGAGTGTTCTATCCGATAATAAGTGGTGACAACACACAAATTGAAATTTTGGGTATTGATAGTGTAGATGATATTACAGATTATAGACCTCAATATTTAAAAAATTTTTTATCAAGGTTTAAAGATTCTTTTAGTGAAAAATTATATCAAAATTTCCCTCGTTATCTGAAACATCATGAAACAAAATATCTGTCAGATAGTCATAAAAGACAACTTAAAGATTATGAGAGTGGTTATGTTGTTACAATAAAAATAGAGTTGAAAGATGATCTAGTTAATCAGATGAAGGAAATTTTAGATCAAGTTTCATACGATAAAGTAGCTTTTCCTCATGATAATCTTGCAAGAGATCGAAAAACTCTATCAAATATTTGTCAAGGTACTCAAGGTCATTGTAATAGTGATATAAACACTAGACCAATTTGCTATAATGATAAAGAAAATACAAATTGTTATGTGGTCAATTTAGGTAAGCCAAAGAAGAGAACCGAGGGTAAAATGGTTCTCGAGAACTTACTAAATGAAACAAATCCTTATGATCATTTAAAACCTTTCAAGAATAATTATAAAGTCATTCTTTACGATACTAATGACAAAGAAATTTTTAATGATTATATAAAATTTTCTAAAGACAGTGTATTTGGTCGTTATAATGTNCTCTCCATGTATCATAACCACTATAATTTAAAACCAAGAATATACGGTAGTGCACATCATTATTATCAAGATTATACTATCTATAAGGAATCATACGATCAAATATTTTTAACTCTGCCTGATGAAATTCTTAGTAACGCTGATAGAATTGAAATCAAATCTGAAAAATCAAGAGAATTTGTTAATCAAACAAAAAAACGACCATTTTTAGGTGTTTTTCTTAATGATATAAACGATGAAATAGCAAATGAGACAGGATGGACAGAAAATTCAGGCAGTTTGATAACTAAAATTGCTCAAGGTGGTGCTGCAGAAAGATTTAATCTTCAGTCTGGAGACATAATTCTCTCAATTAATGATATTAAAATTGTTAATACTCAAGATTTGGTTAAAAGAATAGCTACTTTTACTATCGGTGAAAAGTTTGAAATTGTTATTTGGAGAAATAAACAGAAATTGAAAAAAATTGTAATTATGGGTGAAAAGTAAAATTAGTCACAAAATGACTTATATTTAATTAATCTTTAACCTCTTATTACACGGTTATTCAACTGATATTTTTTTAAATAAGGACTTGCAATGAAATTATTTTATTACTTAATCATTTTATTTTTTCTGTCTGGAAAAATAGCATACTCAAATAATTTAATTAATTTTACACAATGTGATGAGGGTTTAGAAACTTATTTAGAAGGAATGAATGAGTGTGTAGGATCAAAATGTAAAAAACTTTTTGTTCATGTAGTTAATCCTAACTTATTGTCAAAACAAGAAAATACAAAAATTATAAATCTTAATCAATTTGAAGTTGAGTTTAAAGCAAGAGTTAAACTTGCAGCTTTCATGGGAACAGAAGTAATCGTTGAGAATAANAAAACATTTGAGACTATAGGTTTTGATCCATTCAAAATTCAATTTGAAAAAAAGGAGTTTTGCGAGACAAAAAAAGGAAATATTAAGTTTTTAGGATTATTAAAATTTTAAAAAATATTAGTGATATTTATATGATGTTAACTATTACAGAAATTCGTTAGAAATNNTATTAATACTTTCTCTTGTTATTTTTCGTTTAGAATATTCTTCAAACTTATTTCGTATTCCTATTTTAAGTGAGTGATTAACGATGACACACAACCATGACTTTTTGTTTAATCAAGCTTATTATAAATTTAACTTTATTTGTATCTGTATCAACAGCTAAGACTAGTCTAATATTACTTAATTAAGGTTTCCACCAGACATGAAAAACGTTATTTTTCTTATGAATGTGATGTTTCTTATCTCTCTTAATATTATCTGTTAGAGGAAAATAAGTTTTGTCTGTGTCGTAACGTTTTACTGAAATGCCTAACTTCTTGGCTAGATCTTGAACTTTAGATATTTTGTAAAAATTTCCTGACAGATACAGTGTTGAAAGAACTCTATATTTTGTAAATTTATTTAACTCGTTATGAAATACAACTTTATCTAAGTTATAAGTAAATTCATTTCCAAACTGTCCAAAGGCTTCAATCACAATATCAATATCACCATCATTATTTAAATCACAACCACTAAAATAAGGCCACCAAACCCAATCGTTTGGATCTTCTGGTTGTTCATGTATAGTTTTTACTTTATTGTAATTTCTCCCATCAAATTCAATTGTATCAATACTATATCCTGAATAATACTTTTNNTTACTGCCTTTAAGACTAGACAATAATAATATATCCACATTACCATCTTTATCCAAGTCAGTAAATTCTGCGTCCTGCATATTTCTATTTTTTAAACCTTTTATTTCAGTCTTAGATTTAAACTGACCGAGACCATCCCCCCAATATACTTCAATTCCAACACTGTTGAAACCAGATCCACCTCCATCAAGTATCATATCAAGATTACCATCATTATCTATATCCCATAGTTGAACATTGTTATAACGTTTTCCAGCACTCACTACTATCTTACGTTCAAATTTACCGTTACCATCATTGTAGTAAGCTGATACAGTTTTCTTATTTGTTACTGTAGCAACAATATCTATATCTCCATCACCATCAATATCACCTGTTGCCCCACCNTGATGCAATCCTTTCCCGTCTAGCTTAATTCGCTTGTAACCATCTGGACTACTTAACATAACAATATTGGGCTGAGGACTCCAAGGTTGAAAATCTCTTCCATGTTGAATAAAAACTAAATCATCGATACCATCACTATTAAANTCACTAGCTAGGATATTTCTTGCCATCCAAAAATCAAAGTTATTAGGTATTTTGAAGTTATCTTTAGGACTAAACACCATATACTCACTATATCCTTGGCTACGTTCATGATTTCCTTCATGAAGCCAACTTGTACTTNCAAACATTTCATCGCTGAATCCNGCAATAATTTCTAGTGTGCCATCGGCATATAGATCTGCTACACCTAAGTTTCCTTTATCAATACGGAAAGCATCCATTTCATTAAAGTTNGGCTTNAGATTGGGCTGAGTAGCTATTTTACAAAAATAATCTGTTCTTACTGAACGACTAGTTGTTTCATTAATATCTGCATAACTTCTACTTACACCAACAAGTGAAAACACAAAAACAAACATCAACAATGTTCTGAAAAAAGTCATACTATTTTGAACTATCTATTAATATTAACTAATTATTAATTTTATCATTATGCCAATCAAGGTGATCATTCATAAATGTNGATATAAAATAATAAGAATGATCATAATTATTATGCATTCTCAATTTTAAAGGTTGATTATATTTCTTACAAATTTCTTCTAGTCTTTCTGGTCTTAATCTATTTTTTAGAAAAGGATCCTTTTTTCCTTGATCAACAAGAATATTTGAAAAACTAGCACCATCTTCTATTAATCGTGTTGCATCATACTTGCGCCAAGTTTTTTCATCTTTTCCTAAATACTTTTCATAAGCCTTAATAGACCAATCAGTAGTAGTGGGTTGAACAATAGGTGCAAAAGCTGAACACGAATTATANCTTTCAGGGAAACTTAATGCTAAAATTAAAGCTCCATGTCCACCCATAGAATGCCCCATAATTCCTTGTTTATTCATGTTTAATGAAAAATTTGATTTAACCAATCTAGGTAGTTCTTCAGAAATATAGCTAAACATATTATAATTTTCAGAATACGGATACTCAGTTGCATCGATATAAAATCCAGCCCCAGAGCCAAATTGCCAGTCATCTTTATCATCTGGCACTTTTTCACCTCTTGGACTTGTGTCTGGGCATATAATAGCCAATCCAAGTTCAGAAGCTCTCTTTCTATATTCACCCTTTTCCATTACATTTGCATGAGAACAAGTTAAACCTGATAAATACCATACAACTGAAAATTCTTTTTTTATATCCATTGAAGGAATGAAAATAGCAAATTTCATTTCACATTTATTAACTTCAGAATAATGACTGAAAACTTTTTGAAATCCTCCATGAGAAGCAAATGATTCTAATTCTTTCATCAAAAGGTGACTACAGAACGAATGGATTTTCCTTCATGAAGTAGATCAAATCCTTTATTAATATCTTCAAAGTTCAATANATGTGTTATCATGGAATCAATTTCAATCTTACCCTGCATATACCATTCAACTATTTTTGGCACTTCAGTTCTTCCTCTTGCTCCCCCAAACGCTGTTCCTTTCCAAACACGCCCAGTAACCAGCTGAAATGGTCTTGTTCTTATTTCCTGACCTGCACCAGCAACACCTATAATTATACTTTCACCCCATCCTTTATGTGCGGATTCTAGAGCAATTCTCATAACATCGGTATTACCAATACATTCAAAACTGTAATCTGCACCACCACCTGTTAATTCAATCAGATGTCCAGTTAGATCATCTTTAATTTCTTTAGGATTAACAAAATTAGTCATTCCAAATTTTTCACCCCAAGATTTTTTTTCAGAGTTTGTNTCTACGCCTACAATCATTTCAGCTCCAATCATTCTTAAACCCTGTATTACATTAAGACCTATTCCACCCAACCCAAATACTATAGCCTTACAGCCAGGCTCAGCTTTTGCAGTATTCATAACTGCACCCAANCCTGTAGTTACGCCACAACCTATATAACAAACTTTATCAAATGGAGCAGATTTATTTATTTTTGCTAATGCAATTTCTGGGAGAACGGTATAGTTAGAGAAAGTAGAAGTACCCATATAATGAAATATTTTTTTACCATTTAATGAAAATCTAGAAGTTCCATCAGGCATTAATCCCTGACCTTGAGTTTTCCTGATAGCTTGACATAAATTAGTTTTTGGGTGGAGACAATATTCACATTCACGGCATTCTGGTGTATATAATGGAATAACATGATCACCTGGTTTTAAACTTTTGACTCCTTTCCCAATATCTCTAACAATCCCAGCCCCCTCATGTCCCATTATTGAAGGAAATAAACCTTCTGGATCTTCTCCTGAAAGTGTATATGCATCTGTATGGCATATACCCGTAGCTTTAATTTCTAATAAAACTTCACCTTCTTTGGGACCTTCTAAATCTACTTCTATTAATTCAAGNGGCTTTCCTGCCTCAAATGCAACTGCCGCTTTCGTCTTCATTGTAATCTCCAAAAAAATGGGCTCTTAATATAAAGGCTAGTCAAAAAAAGAATACATATCAACTTGTTTTATAAAATTGAAAATTTTTTAAATTTGTATACCCTCTGATACATTTACAAATTGTATACTTAGTTATGTCATCAAAATTATTATTTTCCATTAAAGAGGGTATGGTTCGGTTTAAAGAAACACCAGTTTTTGAAAACTTATCTTTTAATATTCATCAAAATAAAAGAATTGCACTAATTGGCAGGAATGGAGCTGGTAAATCAACAATAATGAATATTATTTCTGGTAAAAAAATCCTTGATGATGGAGATAGATGGGAAGAACCAGGAACTTCAGTCGGATATCTGGGTCAGGAATTTTCCTATAAATTAGATGAAACAGTCTTTGATTTTATCTTTAGTAATCTTACAGGTGAAGAAAGAGAGCTCAATCAGTATAAAGTTGATATAATTGCAGATGCACTAGAATTAAATGTTAAAAAAAAGATGGGAATGCTCTCTGGTGGTCAAATAAGACGGGCAGGCATATCGAGAGCTCTTGTAGAGGAGCCTGATATACTTTTGCTAGATGAGCCAACAAACCATTTAGATTTGCATATTATAAACTGGTTAGAAAGTTACTTAAATTCCTATAAGGGTTCATTCCTTTGTATATCGCATGATAAAACATTTTTAGAAAATATTACTAACCAAGTTTTTTGGCTTGATAGAGGTAAACTTAAAGTTAGTCCTAAAGGATTTAAATTTTTTGACGAATGGTCAACTATGCTTTTAGAACAAGAGGAGAGAGAATTATCAAGAAGAAGACAAATTGTATCAGAAGAAGTTACGTGGGCATCTAGGGGGGTTAAAGCAAGAGTAAAAAGAAATATTAATAGACTAAATAAAGTAAAAGAAATGCGTGAAAAACTAAAAGCTGATGAATCATCTTTCAGAAGAGTAACAAAAACAATTTCTTATCAACCAATTAAGGATTTGGATAATAATTCTAAAATAATTGCAGAATTTTATAACGTTCATAAAGTATTTAATGAAGATGAAAACAATATTAAAATATTAGATAGTTTTAATTTTAGAATTAAGAAAGGGGATAGAATTGGCATTATTGGAAAAAATGGTAGCGGTAAAACTACATTCTTAAAACTTATGCTTAAAGAATTAGATGCTGATAAGGGTAGTATTAAAATAAATAAAAATATGGAATTTTCATACTTTGATCAAAACCGTATCGTAATGGACCCTAAAGATTCTCTTAAGGATATTATTCTTCCAAATGGAGGGGATTATATTGAAGTAAGAGGTAAAATGAGACATGTATATGGATATCTCAAAGATTTTATGTTTGATCCAAAAATTATTTTAGAGAGTGTTTCAACTTTATCAGGTGGTCAAAAAAATAGACTTAAACTTGCAAAAGTTTTAGCTAATCCAAAATCGTGTTTAATTCTTGATGAGCCAACCAATGATCTAGATATGGAAACTCTAGACATGTTAAAAGAAATATTAATTCTTTATAAAGGTACTCTTTTGTTAGTTTCTCATGATAGAGATTTTCTTGATCAAACTGTGACAAAAATTCTTGCTTTTGAAGGTGAAGGGAATATTGAAGAAAGTATCGGAGGTTACTCTGATTATTTGAAGAAGAAAAACTTAATTAATAATTCAAATAAAAAAAATAAGCTTAATAAATCTGATAATGATTTTCAAAAAGATCAACCTGAACAAAAGAAATCTAAAAAATTATCTTTTAAATTAGAATTTGAATTAAAAAATCTACCTGAAAAAATTCAGTTATTAGAACAAAAAATAAAGTTTTTAAATCAAAAACTAGCTGATCCAGAATTTTATACCAATGACGCTGATAATTTTATTAAAACGACAGAAATATTAGCTTCTTCAAAAGCTGAATTGGATCATCTTGAGATTCGTTGGGTTGAATTAGAGGAAAAAAAAACCTAAAGTTTTTTTATGAGAGATATTTATTGAAAATATTATTTTTAGGATCTTATCATTATTAAATATGTTCAAAAAAATATGAAAATT
>NZFJ01000062.1 GCA_002690625.1 Rickettsiales bacterium | reverse complement strand
TTGCTCAATAGGAATTCTTTTAAATAAGAATTGAGGAACATAGGCAGATTGGAAACACCACACGTGATATCTGAATTGCCCAGTGAAAAAAAGATAAATCCAGACAAATGGGTCTATATAGGGTAAAAATAATATGCGCTTGGTCGTCATATGTTTTGCTTGAACTACTCAGTTTTAACCATAGTCACTGTCGGTAAACTGATACTGATGCGTCGATGGAAATATGAATCCTTCCGCAACTCTTTTATACGCCATCGGAAAATTTCTGTATACGCGAACAGCCGTTCTGTCTTTCAACTTACATCGATCAGTTGATGGGAAGATTATTGGTTTTTGTTCAGTCAATGTTTGTCTGAGTTGCTCCACATATTCCAACGTGATCTCGAGTGGGGGCTTCTGCCCACACAAAAAAAACTCAGAAAGGACGTAAACTCCTAAAGGACCGGGACTTCCGGGTCTGACTGCCATAATTGCAGACCTGTCCTGTGAGCAGAAGAAACGAAACTCTGCTGACGGTTTAGCAAACCGCCACTGCAAATACTTCGCGCAACCTTTGAAAAGTCTACTGCAATCCAAAGTCAAATTGATATATTCGTCCTTTTGAATTTCGGTGAGAGCTTTGTGGGTTCCGCCCGCAACTGAGTTATCAAACGGGATTAAGACGAGTTCAGCAGGTTCCTCACAAAAGGCATAGTTTAGCTTACGATATATCGGTTCAGATTCACTGTTAGGTGTTACGTAAAGAGCAGAAATTCCTTCAATACGAGCGAATTTTTCAATTTCATCTACCAGCTTCGAAAATATACCCCTGCGCCGAAAGGCCTTGTCAACATAATTATGGCCTATTTCAGCAACCCGAAACGCTCCCTGACTGGGAAAAGGAGGTTTTTCCACCACAGTTGCTTGTCCGATCCTAATACCATCGTGATGAGCCTGAACAAAAGCACCAGCACCCCTACCACCGAAACACCACCAATTAAGATCATCTGACAAACCTGCAGCATTACGATTTTGGCTGGCAGTGATAATGCTAGTTTCAATCGAGATTGCCATCGAGCACAAATATCATGTTCACTTCTTTTTACAAACCACAAGCATTTCGTCACAAAATTTTGCTCTGTCTATGACAGACTGAAATTCATTGAGAAATGGGACCAGATTTTCAAACTCAAAATTGTGTCCCACATCGGCCAAAAATAGATTTCCCAGAAGTTCATTTGTATCTGAACCATAAAACCAAGTAGCTTCAGCTTTCAAACCAGCACTATCCAAAAGGTATTCGAACGATTTATCTGTAAATAACATAACATGATTCGGCGGCAGCATATGCCGTGAGACCAGATCGGGAAAATTAATATTTACGAGTGAAGACAGAGAATTAAATCGAGGCACCTCAATTACAAACTGTGCGTCAACTTTGGTCTTGTCCACCAACATCTTTAGCAAAGCAGCACAATCAGGAATGTGCTCAAGAACACTTATCAAAGAAATCACATCACTTTCACCCAGCAAGTCTGAAGCATTGAGCGCGGTGATATCACATCGTTCAATATTTGCTCCATGTCTTATTCCATGTGATATCTCGCGTTCATCGATATCATATCCCACTGCATTGCAACCAGCACGGTTTGCGGCCACTACCAAATCCCCAACACCACAACCAATATCGGTCCAAGAAGGATTAGCAACCGAAGTATAGTCCAGCACAAATTCCACTTTTGGCTGACAAATCATCATCACACGCTTTTCAAAATCATCGGTGTTGTAAAGATCATCTCCGGGTGCCTTTACCAAAGCTTCTTCAACATCAGAATAGATTGACTTGAGCTTTTGATAGTTTGGAATTTCAGCGAGGTACACCAAGTCACAAGTATTACAGCGCTGATATCTCATATTATAAATCTGTTGAAGGTCATTAGCGTCATTAGACTCGCACACCGGACAGCTTATAACAGTCATATTTTCTGCTAGCTTGCGAGCGTCCTGACCACGCTCCCCGGCAGTTTGACGACGCCACCCAACATCTCGTTTGATCGCCGAGTAATCAAATTCTTTACTAAATTTTTCAATCATCTGATTTAATTGCCTTCTCCAGATTCGCAGCAATACAACTAATCATTTCTTCATCAACATTGTTTCCGCTAGGCAGATGAAGTGATCTGCTAGAGACGTCAATCGCATTTGGGAAAAGCCAAGCGTCATAATGTTGAGCAAAATGGTCTGCCATATGCACTGGATTTATCATTGGTCGGCACTCAATACCATTGTCCAACATATATTTGAGTACAGGGTTCCGCTTTTTGGACTCCCTGAGGTGAACCGTCATCAACCAATGGGTTGGAACACACCAATTAGCAAACTTTCTAGTCTCAAGCTCTTCTATGTCACCAAGCACTCTCTCATAAACCGCCAATTGTTTTCTTCGTAGTTCTAGCGTCTCATCCAACTTTTCCATTTGTGCAAGCCCAATTGCAGCTTGAAGGTTTGTCATTCGATAATTGAAACCCAGATCAAGGTGTTCATATCTTTTTGTTGGACTCATTCCGTGATCCCGCAAAATTTGCATGCGCTGCCACAATGTCTTATCCCTTAAAACGATCGCTCCACCTTCGCCGGTTGTAACTACTTTGTTGCCAAAGAAGCTGAAAGTCGCACAATCGCCGATTGTGCCGAGCATTTTTCCTTTATAAAAAGCGCCTATGCTCTCTGCATTATCCTCAATTACTCTCAGCCCAAAATCCCTTGCAATAGACATTATTCTGTCCATGTCTGCGGCATGTCCAAATTGATGCACCACCAAAATGGCCTTTGTACGAGGTGTAATCGATTTGGTAATTAGATCTGGATTAATTGCAAGCGTAACAGGGTCAATGTCCACCAAAACTGGCTTGGCACCAGTCAGCTTGATCATGTTTGCCGGCGCTATGAATGTTAAATCGGGACATATAACCTCATCACCTTCACCTATACCCAAAGCAACAAATGCCAGATGAAGCGCACAGGTACAATTTGCCACAACAAGTGCGTGGGGCATATCATGATAAGCTGCAATACTTGCCTCAAGGTCCTTAACATAGCCACCCTGGCTTGATATCCAGAGAGAGTCGAGGCAATCGTTTACATACTCCTTTTCTCGACCCACGAAGCTTGGTTGATAAATCGGAATCATGTTAAAGCCCTTTATTTATAAGACCGCCGTCAACGTAAATGTCAGATCCAGTGATGTAACTGCTAGCAGATGAAGCAAGAAACAGGCATGCCCCCTGAAGGTCATCCGGCTCCCCCCACCTGCCAAGCATGGTACGATTGCTGATAAAATCTCGGCGTTCGATGTTGGCAAAGCTACCCTTTGTCATATCGGTACGAATATATCCAGGGCATACATTATTCACCCTTATGTTGTCACCTCCAAGCTCTGCAGCAAGGCCCTTGGTAAGCTGAGACAAGCCACCCTTACTGGCATGATATGCCGGGTTGCCGGCGGACCCCAAATGCGCGCTCATGCTGGTGATATTTATTATTGAACCCCCACCGCTTCGTTTCATTCCGTCAATCACTAATTCTGTGATACGAAATGCACCAGTAAGGTTTACTGCAAGCGTCTCTGCCCAAGAATCTTGACCTTGCTGCTTACCAGACAGTGTAATACCAGCATTATTTACCAAGACGTCCACATCACCAGCAATCCGCATTAAATCAGCCAGCGCGTCTTGATCAGTAATGTCTGCACCAATCTCAGTGTGACCAATTATCGGTCCATAAGGTGCTCTATCTTCCGCAAACATTCTGTCAACGTAGAAGACACGGCAGCCAGCTGCAGCGAAACCGTCAGCTATGGCACGACCATTACCGCGCGCGGCACCTGTCACAATCACACGCTTGCCTCTCAGATCGAAAAGCTCATCAACTGATGATCTGGCCAAAAGCCTCACTCCTCATCAATCGACATTGTGAGCGTTGCGTTGCTTGGTTGTTTAAATTTATGGGGGGTAGCGCCATCCGCAGCGCCATCGTCCCAGGCTTTAATCTGACCCGGAATATCGACCCCAACTATTTTGCTCCAACAATCTAAGATAGCGCCGGTGATCTTGCCTGGTTTTCCATCACCGATTTTCAATCCGTTCAAAGAAACAGCCGGGAGAAGGCAAAAGGGCGTGGAGGTAAGAAAACACTCATCTGCGCCATATACATCGAAAGGCTCAATATTTTTCTCAATGACCTCTATGCCTAGCTTTGGCGCAATTTCATCAATTATGCTTTCCATGGTTATGCCTCGTAGGACATTTCGCTTTTCAGGTGTAAAGAGGACATCATCCTGAACCATGAAAAAATTGGACCCCGTACCCTCGGCAACAAATCCATCTGGATCCAGTAACAACGCCCAGTTGTTTTCACCCTTGAAAAGAGAAACTTCAATATTCGCCATAAGATAAAAAAGCCTACTCCGATTTTTTATTTTCGGTTCCATGAGATGCGAGGGAATCACACGCTGTGATGGGATCATCATATTCACGCCAGTTTCATATAACTTTGAGCACCCCTGAATTGTCCATCGTAAAGGAAAGTCAGAAATAATTACATTTGGCTCAGTCTGCGCCCCGTCAATACCGTGATAAATGGATAGAAGACCGCGCGTAACATCAATCATCAATCTGTGCTCGTCATCAGCTGAAAAAGCTGGTTTGTTCTGCTCGATTGTCTCGTAACACGCTGCCTCCATTTCATCGATGGACATCTTTAGCGGAATTCGGAGAATCTTAATTCCTGTGTAGAGGCGTTCGAGATGATCACGCAAGCGCCACTGCTCTCCATTAAATGACCGCGTCATCTCAAAAACCATGTCACCAAACATCAGGGCTGAGTCATATATAGACACTTTGGCCTCTGACTCGGGGACGAATTTGCCGTTAAAGTACACAACGCGTGAAGGCGTCATATTTTCACTACTTTCTTTGAGTCAAACCAACCAATTATGTCATGTATGCTAAACTGGGAGTTTGCAGGGTACAAATCCATGTACAGATTTCTCATAGTTTCATAATCCTCCGGCGTGTTAACATCCAGAACAATATCTGGTCTTGCTATATCCTCTGGACATCTGATTGTCCCAACCCGAAACTGTGTTTTTTCTGGGAGCTGATCGTTAATGTAATCATAAAAATTTGTCGCAACGTGCTCTCTGTTTTGATGCGCATGGTTCTCATAATGTGCAAGCTTCAATGCCCGAAAATCTATCGCTTCTACACCAATTCCATCTGGGTAGCGGTTACCTTTGAAGTTACATATGTTTGAAGAGAAGTCATTAGATGATTGTAAATGGTAATTCACCAAACGATCAAATTCCTGCGGTTCTGAGCAAACGTTATCTGCCGGCAGTCGAAGCACAATTTCTGCCTCATGTTTTGACGCAGCCAAATAATAACGCTCCAATAGATCATTTTCTGAGCCTCTGAAACAACTTACACCATGCTCCTGCGCACAGGTGGCTAGTACATCATTGTCAGCGTTGGTAGATGTTGCCAAGACAACTTCATCAATGCTTCTGCATCGACCAACTCTCTCCAAGACATGGATGATCAGAGGCTTGCCACACAACGGCATCATTGATTTACCGGGCAATCTGGTCGAGCCCATCCTCGCCTGAATGATAAGAACGATCTTTTGCATTACTTATTGTTGAAACTACTGACGCGCAGGAAGCGGTACGCGCGCAATAATTCTGCTATACCGTCATCTAGCGTGTATTGTGGCCGCCAACCAGTTGCCTCAAGCTTTGCATTGCTAACGATGTAATCTCTCTTATCTGGATCGGTTGCAAACTCATTTTCTACAATTTGAAAATCTGGCACATGCTCCTTGATACGTAGGCACAGATCCAGCTTGGATAAATTTGCGCTCGTCAGGCCAACATTATATGCATTACCCTTCATGCTATCATAATGGTTTATACCGTGGATAAACGCACCTGCAACGTCGCGTATGTGAATGTAATTCCGCCGGAAATGTGACTCGAAAAGAACCACATAGCGATCTGAATGCGCTCTGTATACAAAATCATTTACGAGCAAATCTAATCGCATTCTTGGTGCAACTCCAAACACGGTCGCCAAGCGGAAAGTAACCGCATTTTGCTTTTCCAGCAAAATAGCCTCGGCTTCCACCTTAGTACGCCCGTAGAGCGAAATAGGCCGTAAAGGCGAAGACTCATCACATTCCTTTTCTCCGTCACCGATACCATAGCCACTGTTAGTAACAGGAAAAATTAATCGCTGGTCCATGCCCTGCAGTTTTGAAATCGCCTCGATTTGCTTTAAATTGATCTCAACAGCAGTTTCGCTGACGCGCTCGCAGGCGGGCGCTCCTACGATTGCGGCTAGTGGCACAATGATGTCTGCTTTAGCTACATATTTTGACAAAGTTTTTAAGTTTCGAACGTCATCATAAACAACTGTAAGGTTCGGATTATGACAGCAATCCAGTAGGCTCAGCTGTCCATACATAAAATTGTCGATTACCGTAACTTGGTAACCCAAATCAAGCATGATGGGCACCAGGACACTACCAATATATCCACCACCGCCAGTGATTAACACATGTTCTTTAGCTCGGCTCATCTTTTAACCTTCCACACTTCAACACCTTTGCTGGAAAAATTCAGCGGTTGTCTTTTAGCCCCAAGCTGCCCAAGCTCGAACTCTAGATCCTTGTGATATAATGGCGCAGCATATATCAGCAAATAACCACCAGATCCCGCACCAAGCAGCTTGCCACCCAACGCGCCAATTTTCCTCGCCTTGTCGTAGCAGCTCTCAATTAGGCTATTTGTCACAGCATTATTATGCAGTTTTTTTAGTCGCCAAGACTGGTCAAGCAAATCACCGAAGGCCTTTACCTGCCCCCGTAATAGAGCTTGCCTCATCTTCAGACTGTGCGAGTAGATCTGTTTGAAAATAGCATTGTTTGAGGCACTACGCCCTGCCTTTCTTTTCAAATTTTGCTGCAATGACGCAGAGTCTCGGCTAACGCCAACACGAAACAAAAGCAGGTTATTCTCCAACTCGAGATATGTATCGCGCTGAAGACGAAGGGGGCTGACCAAAATTTCCTTGTCGGAAAAATCAATCCAGTTTAAACCACCAAATATGGTAGCATATTGATCTTGCCAACCGCCTGCCAAACCCATTTCAATGCGTTCAACTTGATAGGCCAGATCCGCGAGCTCATATAATTCCAACTGCTCGTCACCTCTCAATGCGTTCAAGCAACTCAGGACAGACCCGACCATGGCAGATGATCCACCCAGACCTGTGCCGGGTTCAATTTCTGAAACCACCTCAACATTTAAGCCACAGGTCGGGTGCATCGCCTTTACAGCGGCCTTGATGAGGTCCAGATTGTCACCAAACTCGATAGAAGTGATGTCTTCTGCAACATAATCAGAGCCCAGATTTTTTGACGATATATGAATTTCGTTGTCATCTCGCCGCAACAGCGAGGTGGTACAATATTGTTGTATAGTTGTCGCCAGCACCGCAGTATGCTGATCCTCAAAAGACTGTGTTAAATCCGTACCGCCACCCGAAAAAGAAATCCTTCCGGGAACCCGTGCTCTGATGATTTGTTGTTGACCGAGTTCAATCAGTGAAAAGCTAGAATAATTTATCAGATCAATTAAACGCTGCCTCTGATCAAGCACAGGTAGATTGAGCTTGTTGCGCTCAAATTTTCTCAAGACAGAATTTGCATTTTCATCAGGGCGAATAGAGACAAAATCCCTTTTTACGATATCGCGCACCTGCGCGCTTAAATTTGCTTTCTTTGCAAGAAAATTACGAATGTCACCATCTGATACAACACCAATTACCTGATCCCGCCCGTTTACCACGACCACAAAACCTTTGCTCTCGGTGAGTGCAGCTGTTTCGTTCATGCGCTCCATGACGCTTTGGATTGTCATNGAGGAAGGAACCGAAATTTTGTTGAGATCATTCCTGTTCATTTTCTATCTGCCTGAACAATANTACATTCTCTCGTAGCTGTTTCTCGGACACCTCCCTAAATTCCAAGATTTTTGGNAGATGANGATAGTCTTGATCCATAATCAGTGGCCAATACCACGCTCCTCTCACCAATGGCAAATGACTGTCCTCAACTCCATCGTTGTGGCTCAGTTCCATTGCGACTAGATACTCCTTTATGGAATTAACCTGCACTTCGACATCAAACAAAAACACCTTGCTGGCCAGATACATGTGACCAACATTGAGGTTTATCCCAATATCATGCGGCCCATACCGCGATCTAAACAGATCAAAATCATCAGGTGTCTGCATCAAGAGTTGTTGGCAATGCCTGACTGAACCCTCCGTCTCAACAGCAATTTCCACATCATTCGCAGTTGCATAGGCGATTATTTCATCGAGTGAGCGATAGAGATGATTTTCCGCCATCTCAAAAGACTCTGTCCTTGGCAGCTTCTCGAAGCAAAAATCAAAATTTGTTTCTGTGCGGCCCGCACTTGCGGGGTCAGTTAAAAAGCCAGGATGGAAAGTGTATAGCTCCGCTCCAATATCACCCGTAAAATCAATGGAAGCTTTGACGTGTGCGATGCTTTTTTTGCGTATATCCTCATCTAATGAGGCTACATTCACAACATAACTCTCAGGTGGGATAGGGAAAAAATTGTGGACGAGGTAGGCGAAATCAAATTTTTTGAGATAAGGATACTTGCCCTCAAAACAATGATTTGATCCCAATTCAACACCGTCAACCGACAGCCGTGAACAGACATCGAGCGCGTCAATAAGCATTGATTGGTCAGGGAGGAATGTTGATGAAACAAAAAGGCGCTGTTTCACGATATCACCCGAGACGGATTCCCATAAGAAACAACGTTATCAGGAATATCCTTCACTACCACGGCCCCAGCGCCCACGGTAACGCCCGCACCAATTTGAATGCCATCTCTTATGGAAGCACCAATTCCAATACTTGTACCTGCACCAACACTTACATTTCCCCCAATTGATACTGATGGCGAAATATTGCAAAAATCACCAATTGAGACATCGTGGCCTAAATACGCCCTTCCATTGATTAGACAATGACGGCCAATATTGCAGTCTGTCATCACAATCACACCCGGATAGACAATTGTCCCATCGCCGATTGACTCACTCATCATCACTGCGTTCGTATTTATTAACTTGCCATACGGTATCGATCCCATCTTTAAGGCAATTATCTGGCGCAACGTAACGTCTCCAACGGCGATATGTATTTGAGATAAATTAAAGTCACCGATGATTTCACTTGTTTTTTCATCAGTGCCAATGATAGACAAATTTGACTGGGCCAGATCGCCATCTTTCTTGATGAAACCCACCACCGAATAGCCACTCGAAGCTGCGATTGCAGCTACCTCTCTCGCATAACTCGATGTACCCACAATTCCCAATCTCCGGCTAGGCATCAATCATGTCCTGGGTGATGGGCGTATCAGCTGGGATATCAACTAAAGCGACACTACCGACCACGGTGTCAAATAACCGAGGCAACATGCCTGTTGCTGGACGTTTTACACAAATCATGTCTGCATTTATGCACTGGCCCACTTTTATGTGTTCCCGCGATACAATACTTTTCCTCAGCTTAATACGGTTTTCCAACTCCTCAGGAACAACTTGCTTTTCTGCCGAACCAGCCACTATCTGAGCTCGTCGAACGAGAGCAATCGTCTCCCTAAGCTCCTCTGGTTCAATCGACATACGATGATCAGGGCCTGGCAAATCACGGCTCAAAGTAAAGTGTTTCTCGTAGATGTTCGCGCCCATTGCTGTCGCGGCAATGGGATTAACTATACCAGCGGTATGATCGGAATAACCAACAGGACAACCAAAAGCCTCTCGGTAGGAATGCATTACATTCAAATTGGAATTCTGCAAATCAGCCGGATAATTCCCGGTACATTGCATTACGGCAAAATGTTTTGATCCAGCATGCTTGATAGTCTCAACAGCCTCAGACACCTCTTCCATAGTAGCCATCGCCGACGAGAGGATTATCGGCTTCCCAGCTGTTCCGACATGACGCAGAAAAGGCAAGTTATTAGTATCAGTTGACGCAATTTTAATCACACTCACATCTAAGTCACACAGTAAACGTAGGCTCTTCAGATCATATGGCGTGCTTGCAAAAATAATATTCCGTTTGGAACAGTAACCTATCAGTTCCTCATGCATTTCCCTCGACATCTCTTGCCGTTTAAGCATGTCAAACCAGCTCTCTACTTCGTCTCCGCCCGTGGTCTCCTGATGGTATGTAGATTTTGGCGCCATTTTTGTGGCAATTTCCTCAGCGTGAAAGGACTGGAATTTTACTGCATCTGCCCCCGCATCTGAAGCAACATCGACCAGTTGTTTTGCCAAGTCCAAGGAACCGTTGTGGTTTACACCGGCTTCTGCAATGAAAAAAACGGGGTTTCCCTGCCCGACACGGTGTCGTCCTATTTCAAATTCAAACATGATTATCTGCCGCCAAATTACAAAATTTGCGATAGTCGGTTGGGATCCCGATGTCTATAAAATTGGTTTCTTGAAAGGTGAAACCAAAAAGCTCATTGTCTGCCACAAGCCTCGGCAATAAGTCTAATTCGAGTGAAAATTTTCCAGCCATGTCTCCAAAAGCTCGGCGAGAAAATGCATACATGCCCAAATTGATTAATCCCGCGCCTTTACAGTTTTTTTCTGCAAGGCCTAAGATTCTTCCATTCATAAATTCAACTGCACCATATCTACTTGTTTCTTGAACCTCGGCTAAACTGACCATTGCTAACTTGTCCGATGACTGAAACGCTTGCCATAATTTCAATGGATCACAATTGGTGTACGTATCACCATTCAAAACTATGAATTTTTTACTGACGTCGTGAGCAGATATTACATCGTTGACTGCACCACCAGTCCCCATCGGCTCTTCTTCCTTATGCAAAATTATTTTGATATCGTGCCGCCGCCGTTCAACAAGATCCAAAAAGGCCTCAGCTTTGTAATGAAGAGACAAATGCACTCTGCTCAGACCTGCAAGCACAAGTTTGTCCAGCACAAAATCTAAGAAAACCCTATCACCAACTGGCATAAGTGATTTTGGGACTCCACCGCTGACAGATTTAAGGCGAGTGCCAAACCCACCAGCCAAAATGATTGCGTCCCCAACTTTGGTTGAACGGTCCATATGTTACTACTTAGCTCACTCTCAAACTTATTTGATCACAAAAACGCGGTTAGGCCTGAATAGGATTTTCTTCAATTAGACTTCCATCCAACACCCTCAAAATTCGAGTACATTTTCGAAGCGTTTTTTCACGGTGTGAAATGATGATTACAGTCAATGAAGACTGTGCCAAAATTTTATCGAGAATTTGACGTTCTGTCTCTTGATCCAATGCACTCATCGCTTCATCGAGAACCATAACCTTACGACCCGTATAAATCGCTCTCGCGAGGGCCAACCGTTGCTTCTGTCCACCAGATAACCTAATTCCACCTCCTCCAACAGGGGTGTCGAAACCCTCAGCCATTGCCTCTATTTCCTCAGTCAAACTGGCGGCTTGAGTCGCACTGCGCAACCGATCAGCATCAACCTCAGAATTATCATAACCTAGTGCAATGTTGGCTTTAATTGTATCGTCAATCACGAATGTTTCCTGAGGGACGTAGGAAATTTTTTGCCACCAATCCTGATAGACATCATGCAAACTGACACCATCTAACCGGATATAACCATGGGTTGGCTGTAGCAGACCTAAAATGCTGTTAACCAATGTGGATTTTCCTGAACCAGAGTGACCGACAATACCAATTTTTTCTCCAGCATACATCTTAAGATTCACGCCATTCAGAACCAGCTTTTCTTCGTCAGAATAATGAAAACTAAAGTTCTCAAGCCTCAGAGCCCAGCGTCCGTCCTCATTTCTGCTCGGCGCTTTTTGGTGGTTGGGGCAAGAGCCCGTTTCATGACTTTGAGTTCCTACATCTTTCAAATCATCAGCAAGAATTTCCAGACAAAGTCTATTAGACCTCAGGCGGTTCAAGGAAGATGAAAAGTTTCTCACTATCGGCAACAATCTGATGGCCGCGACACCAAACACTCCCAAT